>FR901881.1:0-14951 GCA_000438255.1 Clostridium sp. CAG:389 | reverse complement strand
AAAGATTTTAATTTTAGTTCAAAATACAAAATTAAATATATTAATAAAAATCTGAAAATAGAAGAAAACAAAAATTATATACCAAATTTTTACAACATAAATACAAATAATATCTCCGATATAACAGCCGTTATAGGAAAAAATGGTTCTGGAAAAACAACATTATTAGATATGATAACAAAAATTTTATGTGTGGGACCATTTGGAGAATATAACTTTATAATAGCTTTTATAAAAAACAATGAAATTTATGTTTATGCAAAAGAAGGTTTAATAAATAAAAAAATAGAATATGATTTTAAATTAATAACATTTGAAAATCAAAATATTAAAGAAAGTATATGTAAAGATATGATAAAGAACACAAGCATTGTTTTCTTTTCTAATATAGTTAATTTAAGAAATAAACAGATAAAAAGCAGTATTATCAAAAATAATTTTTTTAATATATCAATAGAAGAAGATATTAATAAAACATATATAGAGCCAGACATTGAACTAAATAGAAAATATATAAATCAAAAATTTGTTGATCAAAGATTTGTTGATAATAGAGTTAATAGAGAAATTAAAAATAAAATGACAGAAAGAAATATCAAATTTTTATCACAAAATAATTCTATATTAAAAGTAGAAAACATTTCTCTATATTTTAAATGTTATCAAACATTAGGAGTATTTACTTCTTCATTAGATAAATTGAGATATTATAGAAAAAATAATCCAGTAAAAAGAAGTGATAATTATATAGATAAACTAAACTATTCAGTAAGTCAAAAAGAAAAAGAAATATACGAAGAAATAGAAAGAGAAATATTAGATTCACATAGTAATAGAAGAAAAACTGTTTTATACATAGCATATTTCATTTTAATAGATAAATTTTTTGAAGAATTATATAATAAAATAAATAATAATGAAATAATTGATTTAATAAATAATGAGATAAAGAAAAAAGTAAAAAGAAGTAGAGCAATAGCTATGATTTACCAGGTTATAGGGGTAATAAAAAATATAGAAATAGATAAAATTAGAAAAAGTTATCAAAAAAGAAATTATATAGAAGATTCAATTACTGATATTTTAAAAGAATTTACGAAATTTTCACAAGAAATTTGTAAAAAATATGAACGAACACTAACAAACTTAAACAATATAATAAGAAATGCCAACATAATGGTAGAAGCAATTAGACCATATGAAAAAGAAAAAATGAAAAGCAGTAAAGTACTTCATCAAATAATACCAATAATTTTTGTTCCAAATGAAGAAATAAAAGAATTATATGAAATAGTAAATTCAGACAATAATTTTATAGAAATGTTTAATCTAGAATTTAAAGGTTTAAGCTCTGGACAACAAGCTCTTTTAAATATGTATTCAAGTTTTTATGATGTTTTAGATAAAATTGAAGATAAGAAAAATGTATTAGTATTAATGGATGAGCCAGAATTATATTTCCATCCAGAGTGGCAAAGAAAATATATATATTTTATAGTTGAATTTTTTAATACCTATTATAAAGACAAAAATGTTCAAATTGTATTTACATCAAATTCACCATATGTATTATCAGATTTAAACAATTCGAGTGTTATTATGATGGAAAAGGAAGAAGAAAATAAAACATTTGCCGGAAATATAATGAATTTATTAATTGATAACTATTTTATGGAAGATACCATTGGAAAATTTGCAGAAGAAAAAATAAAAGGAATAGTAAATCGAGTAAAGAATACGGAAGTAAATAGTGATGATTTTAAAATAATTGATCAAATAGGAGAAGATGTAATAAGAAAAAATATAGAAGAGATGATAAAAAGATATGATAAAAATACAACCATTAAAAAATGATAAAGTAGAAGAATATGGAAATATTATAAAACAAAAAATTGTAATAAAAAAAGTTGATATTGACTATATAGAAAAAATAATGGATAGACATAGAATAAAAATAGCAGACAAAGAACAATTTATTAAAAAATCAAATGAATTCATAGAAGAGAAAATAGAAAAGGATATAGATTCATTAATAAAAGGAAAGTTAGAAGAAATAATCAAAATATATATGACATATGTAAATGAATATCCAGAGTTATTTAAAGATGAAATAACTAGCAAAGAAACAAATGAACAGAAATTAATGAACTATATATTAAGGGATATATTTAATTATGATAAAATTATTTCAAATAAAGAAACAGGTATTGCTTATGAAATTTTAAGTTCACTTGGAGTTAAAGTTTGTCCATATTGTAATAGACAATATATACAAACAGCAATTAATGGGAATAAAAAAATTACAAGAGCAGATATTGACCACTTTTATCCAAAAACTATATACCCAATGTTTGCCTTATCAATTTCTAATTTCATTCCATCTTGTGATACGTGCAATAAATTAAAAAGTTCCAATAGCTTTACATTAAACAACAATTTATATCCATATGAAGAGGGCGTAGAAGAATTTAGAATTTTTTCATATGAGATTCCAGAGTATAGTATAAAAATAGAAAGAAATATAGAAGATACGCAATATAAAAAATTTTTAAAAAATGTAAAAGAATTAAAGCTAGAAGAAATATATAATAGTGGACATCAAGATGAAGTGAAAAGAATTGTAAATAGAAAAATGTCATTTGTTGAAGCCAATATAGAACAATATAATAAACAAATGGGACTTGAAATAGAAAAAGATAAAATTAGAGACTATTTAGACTATTTATCAGAAGAACAGGTAAAAAGAACAGTATTAGGAAAATTAAAAAATGATATTATTGATCAACTATTAGAAAAATGATTTATTGAAAGAATAATACATTTTTTTTCAAAATTACTTGATACAAAACTATCAATATGATAGAATAACAACATACAATTTAAAGAAAAAAATAGAAGGAGAAAAAAATGGAAGAAATCGATTTAAAAGAACTATTAAGCTTATTTTGGAGCAAAAAAACACAAATAATATTAATAATATTAATATTCATGTTAATAGGAGTAATCTACACAGTAGGATTTGTAACACCAAAATACACATCATCAACAACACTACTATTAGCAACATCAGAAAACTCAACAACAAAATCAAGCACAATAACAACAACAGACATAACATTAAACTCTAAATTAGTATCAACATACACTTTATTAATACAAAGCAAAAGTGTATTAAGCCAAGTTATATCAAACTTACAAATGGACATAAGTGAAGAAGAACTAAAAAATAGCATAACAGTAACACAAGAAAAAGACACAGAAATAATAAAAATATCTGTAACAAACGAAAATGCAGCAACAGCAGAAAAACTAACAAATGAAGTAGCAAAGATTTTTATGCAAAAAGTACAAGAAATATATAAAATCAACAATGTCCAAGTTGTAGACAAAGCAGAACTAGAAACAGAACCATCAAACATAAACCATTCAAAAGATATATTAATATTTACATTTGTAGGACTAGTAGTAGCAGTAGGATATGTTTTAATAGCAAATATGTTAGATACAACAATAAAATCAGCAGAAGAAGTTGAAAAACAATTCAAAGTACCAGTTCTTGCATCAATACCATTATATAACTTTGAACCTGTAAAGAACAAAGGAGGAAAGAAAAAATAATGAAAATGAAAAGAGAATTAATAACACAAAGAGATCCAAAATCTCCTGTATCAGAAGTATTCAGAACATTAAGAACAAACATACAATTCATGAATGCAAATAAAAAATTAAAAACTTTATTAATAACATCAACATTCCCAAGTGAAGGAAAAAGTTGGGTTGCATCAAACTTAGCAGTAACATTTGCACAAGCAGATAATAGAGTTATATTAATAGATGCAGATATGAGAAAAGGAAGACAATACACAATATTTGGAGCATCACCAAGACCAGGTCTTTCAAACTATTTATCTGGAATGGATGTTGAAGATGGACAAGAACCAGATGTAACAGATTACTTACAAAAAACAGATATAGAAAACTTATTAATAATGACAGCTGGAAACATACCACCAAATCCATCTGAATTATTAGTATCACCACAAATGAACAAATTACTAGAAGATTTAAAACAAGCATGTGACATAATCATAATAGATGGAACACCATGTGAATTAGTAACAGACTCTGTAATATTATCAAGAATAGTTGATTCAACAGTTATTGTAACAGCACATAAAGAAACTAAAAAAGAAAACCTAGAAAAAATAATAAGAAATATTCAGCATGTAGGTGGACATTTAGCAGGTGTTGTTGTAAACAAAATGCCAATATCTGTTAAGAAATATAATGAAAAATATTATTATAATAGTGCAACAGGTTCAACTTTAAATCAAACAACAAGTAGAAGAGAAATAAAAGAAAAAGCTTCTAATATATTAAAACAAAATGACGATATGTACAAAGAAAAGAAAATTGAACAAAGAAAATCAAATACAACTAATGTGAACGATGATTATGAATCAGAAAATAAAATGGAAAAACCAAGTTTTATTAAAAATAATAATTCAGGAGTAGACTTAGATAGGTCAAAAGATATATTAAATCAAATTAATTCATATTTAGATAATGAAAAGAAAAATTTACGCTAGAACAGAAGAAAGAGGAGAGCAAAAATGATAGACTTTCATACACATATATTACCAAATATAGATGATGGAGCAAGAAATATAGAAGAAACAATAGAATTAATAAAAGAAGCAAAACAAGCAGGATTTGACGAAATAATATTAACATCACATTACATTGAAAATTATTATGAAACAGATGTACCAGAAAGAGATATGTGGGTAAAAGCTATAAGTGATAATTTGAATGCAAAAGGAGTAGATATAGACTTATATTTAGGAAATGAAATTTATATATCTAATAATATGATGCAATTATTAATAGATGGTAAAGCATCAACAATAAATAATAGTTGTTATGTTTTATTTGAAATGCCATTAAATGCTGAGCCAATGGACTTATACAATGTCATATATTCTTTACAAGAGAATAAACTAATACCAGTATTGGCTCATCCTGAAAGATATTCATTTGTACAAAAAGAGCCTGAATTAATATATGATTTAATTCAAAAAGGTGTATTAATGCAAGCAAACTATGGAAGTATATTAGGACAATATGGTAAAAAAGCAGAATTTATTGTTAGAAAATTTTATGAAAACAATATGATACACTTTTTAGGAAGCGATGTACATAGACCAAATACAATATATAAAAGAATACCAGATGCAATTGCAGAAATAAGTGCAATTATTGGAGATGAAAAGGTTAGAGAATTAACAACAACTAACCCAAAACTTGTATTACAAAATAAAAGAATAGATGTAGAAGAGCCAATAGAATTTAGCTTGACATTTAAAGAAAAAATGATGATGCTTTTGAAAAATTTTAAAAAATAGGAGGAAACTTAAAGATGAGAAAGTACTTTGGAACAGATGGCATAAGAAGAATTGCCAATACAGAACTTACACCTGAATTAGTATACAAAGTAGCAAAAGCAGGAGCATACGTTCTATCAAAACATACAGACCATACACCAACAATATTAATAGGAAGAGATACAAGAATATCAGGAACATTAATAGAAAGTGCAATGGTAGCTGGATTTCTAAGTTATGGCGCAAATGTAAAATTGTTAGGAGTTATACCAACACCAGCAGTTGCATATTTAACAAGAAAATTACAAGCAGATGCAAGTGTTGTAATATCAGCTTCACACAATACATTTGAATTTAATGGAATAAAATATTTTAGCAATAAAGGTATGAAAATACCAGATAGTCTTGAAGAAGAAATAGAAGAAGTAATGGACTCTGGAAAAATAGACGAATTAACTGCAATAAGCAGTAAAATTGGTGTATCTGAATACAGAGCAGATTTATTAGATGAATATGTATATTTTTTCAGAAAGAATTTTGATGACAACTTTGAAAAAATAAATAAAGACAATTTTGTTGTAGGAATCGACACAGCAAATGGAGCAACATCAGTAGTTGCAGAAAAAGTATTCAAAGCATTAGGAATAAAATACAAAATAATAAATAATTATCCAGATGGAATAAACATAAATGAAAATTGTGGTTCAACACATCTAGAATCATTAAAAAAATTTGTAGTTGAAAACAAATTAAGCCTTGGAGTTGCATATGACGGTGATGGCGACAGATGCCTAGCAGTAGATGAAAAAGGTAATGAAATAGATGGTGATATAATAATGGCAATTGTATCAAACTATCTAAGGAAAAAAGGAAAACTAGCAAAAGATACAATTGTTGCAACAGTAATGAGTAATTTGGGATTACACAAATATGCAAGAGATAATGGATTAGAATTAGTTCAAACAAAAGTTGGAGATAGATATGTATTAGAAGAAATGCTAAAAGATGGTTACAACTTAGGTGGAGAACAATCTGGACACGTAATTTTATTAGACTACAATCCAACAGGTGATGGAATTTTAACATCATTAATGTTAATTCAAGCAATATTAGAAGAAAACGAGACATCATCAAAAATGACTGAAATAATAAAATTATATCCACAAGTATTGATAAATGCAAAAGTAAGCTCAGATAAAAAATATGATTATGAAAAAGATGATGAAATTAAAAATGCAATAGAAAAATTAGAAAAAGAATTTGCTGGAAATGGTAGAGTATTAATCAGACCTTCTGGAACAGAACCATTAGTAAGAGTTATGATTGAAGGAGAAGACCAAGAATATATTACGAAAAAGGCAAGAGAAATTGCAGATTTAATAGAAGAAAAATTAAAATAAAAAATTGCAGTTAAAATAAAATAACAATAAATATATTTTATAAAAAATAAATATAAATAAAACAAAAGAAAAAAGGGGGAAATATAGATGTTTGTATTTGATTTAACAAATCTATTAACATTATTTTTAGTAACTATTGTCACAGTATTATTCATTTATTTATCACAAGAATTAAAGAAAAGTATGGTTGCAGTAATTCCATTATTTGCATTTGTGGTAGACTTAGTAATACATACAATTCAAACATTAACATTAAAACAAGAATATTCATATTTGTTTGGAACATTAACAGCTAATATGGCAATAGATTTTGCGTTTTTACTAGTAACATTTTTAGCATATTTATGGGCTGACAATGTAGAAGCAAAAGAATTCAACAAAAAGACAATCAATAGTAAAGGAATTGATTGGTTATTTAAAGAAATTTAAAAATATTGGTTACCATTATAAGAAAAAAAGTTGCTATCTAGGTGGTAATATATCAATATTTAAGGTCAAAGACCCAAAGGTAGACCCCAGATATGTTTTTGACTAAAAATATTGATATATTACCACACCTATATAGCAACTTTTTTATAGCTGAAACCAATATATTATTTTTTTATTTTAAAAGTATTGCAATTTGTTAAAATTGTGATATAATAATATGCAAATCGAAAAAAACAAAAGTCAGGACAACACGAAATATAAAATAACTTAAAGAGAGCCAGAGGGTGCTGAAAATCTGGTAAGTAAAAATATTTTGTTATCACCTAACTGTTTTTGAACTGAACAAAATAAAAAAGAAGTAAGTTCAAACGTAAATCTGCGTTAAAGATAAATGAGAGAATAATGTAAAAGCATAAATATTTATAAATCTAAAAAAGATTAAATAATAAAAATAAAAGCGGAAACATTATTAAAATAGGTGGTACCGCGGAATAAAGCTATTTCGTCCTAGAAAACTAGGACAGAAGTAGCTTTTTATTTTTACAAAAAATAAAGGAGGAATTTTTATGTACAAAAAAGTAGAACTAAAAGACGGCTTTGTAGGAATGGAAAGAGAAGTCGCAGAAAACTGGAAGAAAAAAGATATAATCAAGAAAAACTTTGACATGAACAAAGGAAAAAGATATTTCACATTTTATGATGGACCACCAACAGCAAATGGAAAACCACATGTTGGACACATCGAAACAAGAGTTATGAAAGACATAATACCAAGATATAAAGTTATGAAAGGATATCAAGTTATAAGAAAAGCTGGATGGGATACACACGGACTACCAGTTGAACTTGAAATAGAGAAAAAACTTGGAATTTCAGGAAAACAACAAATTGAAGAATACGGTGTTGAAAAATTTGTCAAAGAATGTAAAGAAAGCGTTTTCACATATGTGCATATGTGGGAAGAAATGACAAACAAAGTTGGATACTGGGTTGATATGGAACATCCATATGTAACATACCACAATGACTACATCGAATCAGTTTGGTGGGCATTAAGCCAATTATGGAAAAAGGGTCTTTTATATGAAGGACACAAAGTTATGCCATATTGCCCAAGATGTGGAACAGCATTATCTTCACACGAAGTTGCACAAGGATATAAAGATGTTAAAGACTTAACATGTGTTGCTAAATTCAAAGTTCTAGATGGTCAAAATATAGGAAATGAAGCTATTGAACCAAACACATATATTTTAGCATGGACAACAACTCCATGGACATTGCCATCAAACTTAGCATTATGTGTAAACAAATCATATACATATGCAGAAATAAAAGCAAATATTGGAACAGACGAAGAACCAGTATATGAAAACTACATTTTAGCAAAAGATTTAATTGAATCAGTATTAAGAGAAACACCATATGAAATAGTAAAAGAATTCAAAGGAGAAGAATTATTAGGAGTAAAATATGAACAATTAATGCCATTTGCAAAAATTGAAGGAAAAGCATTTGAAGTAATCCATGGAGATTATGTAACATTAACAGATGGTACTGGAATTGTTCACATTGCACCAGCATATGGTGAAGATGACAGTTTAGTTGCTAAACAAAATGGAATTACATTTGTAAATTTAGTAGATAAAACAGGAAAATTTGTACCAGAAGTAGAACCATGGGCAGGTAGATTTGTTAGAGACTGTAACGAAGATATTTGTAAATGGTTAGCAGATGAAAATAAACTATTCAGCAAAGAAAAACACATGCACTCATATCCACATTGTTGGAGATGTGACACACCATTACTTTACTATCCAAAAGAAAGTTGGTTTGTTGCAATGAGCAAACTAAGAGATGAATTAGTTGCAAACAACAACAAAGTAAACTGGTATCCAGACACAATTAGAACAGGAAGATTCGGAAAATTCCTAGAAAATGTAATTGACTGGGGAATTTCAAGAGATAGATATTGGGGAACACCACTTCCAATTTGGACATGCGAAGACGAAAACTGTGGACATCAAGAATGTATTGGAAGTATTGCAGAATTAAAAGAAAAAGCAATAGACTGTCCAGATGATATAGAATTACATAAACCATATATTGATAATGTACATTTAAAATGTCCAAAATGTGGTAAAGAAATGAAAAGAGCAAAAGAAGTTATAGACTGTTGGTTTGATTCAGGCTCAATGCCTTTTGCACAATGGCATTACCCATTTGAAAATAAAGAAATGTTTGAAAATAACTTCCCAGCAGGATTTATATCAGAAGCTATTGATCAAACAAGAGGATGGTTCTATACATTAACAGCATTAGGAACAGCATTATTTGGAAAAACACCATTTGAAAACTGTATAGTTTTAGGACATGTTCTAGATGAACACGGACAAAAAATGTCAAAATCAAAGAAAAACGGTGTAGACCCAATGGTATTATTAGACTCAGTCGGAGCAGATGCAACAAGATGGCACTTCTATACATGTAGTGCACCATGGCTACCAACAAGACTTGGACTAAACAATGTACAAGAAACACAAAGAGGATTTTTAAGCACATTATGGAATGTATACTCATTCTACGTTCTATATGCAGAAATAGATCAATTCAATCCATTAAAATACAATGACTTTAAAGTTACAAATGTAATGGATAAATGGATAATTTCAAAATTAAATACATTAGTAAAAGAAGTAGATGATAAATTAGATAAATACGACATAACAAGTGCAGCACTTCAAATTGAAAGCTTTACAGATGAACTTTCAAACTGGTATGTACGTAGAAACAGAGAAAGATTCTGGAGTCAAGAATTGACAGATGATAAAATTGGAGCATATGTAACACTATACAAAGTTCTAGTAACACTATGCAAAGTAGCAGCACCATTTGTACCATTTATGACAGAAGAAATTTATCAAAATCTAGTTGTAGGATTAGACGAAAAAACACCAGAAAGCATCCACTTATGCTTATGGCCAGAATATGACGAAACAGCAGTAGACAAAAAACTAGAACAAGAAATGGACTTAGCATACACAATAGTAAAACTAGGAAGAAGTGCAAGAAACTCTGTAAATATCAAAAATAGACAACCACTATCAGAAATGCTAATATCTGTAAACACATTACCTGAATACTATTCAGATATAGTAAAAGAGGAATTAAATGTTAAAAAAGTTGAACTAGGAGCAGAAATGTCAGACTACGTAAACTTTGAAATTAAGCCAAATCTACCAGTTTTAGGAAAAGAATATGGAAAGCTAATACCTAGAATAAAACAAGAAATTGCTAAGAAAAATCAAATGGACTTAGCAAATACAGTAAAAAACGGTGGAGTAGAATACATCGAGATAGATGATACACAAATAGCATTGAATTCAGAAAACTTACTAATCACAATGAATGGTAAAGATGGATTTGCATTTGCAGGTGAAGGCGAAATAGGAGTTGTATTAGATACACATATTACACAAGAACTAAAAGAAGAAGGATATGTAAGAGAAGTATTATCAAAAGTTCAAAACATGAGAAAAGACAAAGGTTTTGAAGTTTTAGATAAAATAAATCTTTATGTTTCTGGAAATGAAATGCTTGAAAATGTTATCAAACAAAATGCTGAATTGATTAAACATGATACTTTGGCATTGGATATTGTTTATGATGCTGAAAGAGCTGATTATACAGAGACAAATATCAATGGAGAAGACTTAAAAATAGATGTTGAAGTTATA
The DNA here is from genome assembly GCA_000438255.1 of Clostridium sp. CAG:389. Lineage (GTDB taxonomy): Bacteria > Bacillota > Clostridia > TANB77 > CAG-508 > CAG-269. The sequence goes on along the minus strand of FR901881.1, from coordinate 4,001 downwards.
AAATAAAAAATTAGATTACGAAAAATTCGGGATTGAGGGACGGGCCTTCAATCTCGAATTTTTACTTGCAAATAAAAAATAAGTATGCTAAAATAATGCCTATAAAAGCACTGAAAAACTTTATAGGGGGAATATATGAACAAAGAGAAATTAGTAGAAACAGAACAATTATCAGAAAAGCAAAAGCTATTATTATACTTTTTTACATACTCATTTTTGGGGTGGATATTAGAAACAGCATATTGTATATTAACATTAGGAGTATTTAACAAAAGAGGATTCTTATATGGCCCAGTATGTCCAATATATGGATTTGGAGCTATATTATTGATAGAATGTTTAAAAAAGATAAAAACAAATTCGTTTGGAAAGTTTTTTATTTCCATGATTGCATTTACAATATTTGAATATGTTGTATCTGTTGTACTAGAAAGCTTATTTGGACTAAGATGGTGGGATTATACTGGTGAACCATTTAACTTTCAAGGAAGAATAAGTCTTGCATTTTCAATAGCATGGGGAATAATTGGTGTTATTTTTGTTGATAAAATACATCCATTCATAAAAAGAAAACTAGAAAGATATACAATTAGATTTCCTCACAAAGTACAAGTTGTTGTTCTAAATATTTTTTTAGTAATTATTTTAATTGATTTTGTTATGTCTATAATAAAGTATTCACCAGTTATGTATTTGTAAGAAAGCATCAATTGGATTATTAAGTAAAAACGTTCCCCATCTTGAAAATATTATTCAAGATGGGGAACGTTTTATGTTATTTCATCAATTCAATAATGTTTTTATTATTTATCCTAGTACAAGGGTTTTGGAGCCTTAACTATACACGTACGCGAAATTAAGACTATAAGATTTGATTAAATCTCTCTGATAAATTCATTATATCATTTTCCTAGATATTTTCAAGGGGAGTATGGAAAAAAATTGTATTTTAATGTATAATTATAGTAGTTTTAAAACTTGAATTTTATTAGGAGGTAGCAATGAATAAGAAAGTAATATTAGATAAAGTAGATAAACTTATGGCAATGTATAAAAATGGTGAACTTGGTGGCGAAGTAATGCCAGAAGATGCAAACCCTAATTTTGAAAAAGATAGTTTAGAAAATTATTTATATTTCACTTTACCAATGGCATTAAACTATCAAAGAAATTCTTATACATTATGGGAAAGTGCTTTAAAAACATATAATGATGAAGGAACAAGATTTGTTTTTAATCCTAAAGCATGTTTAGAAAAAAGTTTTGAAGAAGTACAATATGCTTTAACTAAATATAAAGTTGCTCTACAAAAGCAAAAACAAACTGAAATATGGTTAGCATTATGCAATACGTTTGTAGAAATGTTTGATGGCGATATCCGAAAACTATTTGATGAATTGGATAATGATGTTGACAAGATTAGAAACTTTATACAAAAAGAAAACAAAAAGAAATTCCCTTATTTATCTGGAACTAAGATTTGTAATTATTGGATGTATGTTATTTATCAATATACTGATAGAAGATATAAAAACATTGAGTGTTTAACAGTTGCTCCAGATACTCACGTATGTAAAGCAACTCATAGATTAGGTTTGATAACTGATGATGAATTTAATTCAAGTAATGTTCAACAAATAGTTATAGATAGATGGCAAGAACTTTTTAAAGGCACTAAATATAAACCAATTGATATTCATACTCAATTATGGTTATGGAGCAGAAATGGATTTAAGGAGGTAAAATAATGAAAGTTTTAATAGGCACAAAAAATCCTGGGAAAATACAAGGAGCTAAAGAAGCGTTTAAAAATTATTTTGATACATTTGACATTGAAGGTATTCCTGTTCCTTCAGATGTAAGTGAAGAACCAGTAAATAATGAAATTTATGAAGGTGCTAGGAACCGTGTAGATAATTTAAAGAAGTATGCCGAAGAAAATAATATAGATGTAGAATATTTTTTAGGGATAGAATCAGGAATAACTAATTTATTAGGTAAATGGGTAATTATAAATATTGCGGTAATAAAAGACAAAAATGGATACGAAAGTTGGGGTACTAGTCCAGCATTTCCAGTGCCAGATAAGTATGTTGATGAAATAATTACAACTGATCTTGGACAAGTTATGGATAATATATTTAAACAACATGATTTAAGAAGTGGCAAAGGTGGCATAAGTTTCCTAACTAATAACGTAATTAGTAGAATTGATATGACGAGAGAAGCCTTTGTTATGGCTCTTACTCAACATACAAATGAAGTTTGGAATGATAAAAAAATATTAAAAAAATAATTTGAATTGAGGTGATATTGATGTTTATTTCTAAACTTTCGATTAAAAATTTTAGATTGTTTGATGATACTAAGGAACATGAAATAAAAGATTTTAATATCCCAAATGGCAAAGATGATGGTTCTGGATTAACAGTTTTTGTAGGTGAAAATGGTTGTGGGAAAACAACGATATTGGATGCAATATCATCTGCTATATTAGAATATAAAGCTGATTCATTTAATATTTCAGATATGAGTAATCCTAATACTAATACAGAAATTAAAATTTTTTCAGATAAAGATTTTAATGTCCAAGGTACGTTTCCTAATACTAACTTTCTTGCAAAAGGTTTTATTTTTACCGGTAAAACTAGAAACAAAGGAAGTAATTCATATCTTGTAACTTCTGTAGTATGTGATCAGCAATTTTTAAAATCAGATCCTTTAAAACCTAAAGATGGAAGCCCGGATTTAAGATTAAGTGTAAATAACCCGTTCAGTGGTAAAAGATTTAATGATACTGATATTTTGTATTTAGATAGAAACAGATTATTTCAAACTAGAACAGGAACTTATAATACTACTAGATTTGATAGAATTATGGAAGATTTTAATTTTCAGTACAACAAAGGTACAGAAAATATTGAAGATTTAAATCAGAGTTTAAATGAAAAAGTAAAAAAAGGAAAAATTGAAAATAAATATCTAGAAACAGCAATAGATGAATTTGAAAAAATAAGTAATTATAGAGTGCAATTAGATTTTATTGATAATTACAAGCCATTTAAGAATGCAAATTTTGTAATAAAAAAGGATAATAACCAGCAAATATCATTATCAAATTTAGGGTCAGGGTATGAGATGATATTCTCGTTAATTTATTCATATCACATGTCTGAACAAAACAAGAAAAATATGATTATATTAATTGATGAACCAGAATTACATTTACATCCTAAAATACAACAAAATTTTGTTGACTTTTTACTTAAAATCTCAAAAAATGCTCAAATCATAATTACTACACACTCATCACTTTTAGTAAAACAATTATCATATAATGATTATGTGAAAACAATAATTTTAAAGAATGATAAGACTATATCTTTGATTGGTGATAGAAAGTTATCATATGTATCATCTAATGAAACAAATTATTTGGCTTTTGGTTTGGCAACGGAGGAATATCATAATGAGTTATATGAAGAATTATTCCATAAATATGCTACAAGCAAAAAAATAAAAGATTTTGATAGTCAATTCTTTATTGCGACTATGAGTGAAGTAAAGCAGTATCCTTGGATGCAATATCCTAATGAAGTTTCTTTGCATACTTATGTTAGAAATCAAATACATCATAGAGCTGATAATGGTCAAGCATCATATTCTGATTTAGAAACTTCAATAGCAACAATGAGAAAATATTTGTAATTTTAAAAGACAATGCTTAGTTGGCATTGTCTTTGTCGTTTCTAATAGATGATAAATATTTTTCTATCATACTATTTTGTATCTTTAAGAATTCAATTTTAGTTCCTATTGCTCGTTCATCTTCAAAATATCCAAGATAATGAAATCGATTCTTTACTTTAGTTAAGCATTCAATATTTTCTTCTAATGCTTTAACAATATTTTCAATAACATATTCATCTTTTTTAGTTTTTTGTTCTTCTTTGACTTCTGGAATTTTCATCTTATATCCTATAATTAAATTTCTAATATAT
>FR901880.1 GCA_000438255.1 Clostridium sp. CAG:389 | reverse complement strand
ATTTTCAAAAACATATAGGAAACACCACTACCAAAAAGTTTCTCACTAACCTGTAACTTAATGTAATCCTTTTTTTCAAAAAATATTGCTAAAATACTATCTTTAATGTTATAATAATTAGGAATTTTAAATTAAAATGTTTGTGCTAGAAAGGACTAAGTACAAAAATGAAAATAAAAATAGTAAATATCACATCATGGATAATAATCATAATGATATTAATATTAGCATTTAACTTTTATAAACATAACAATTTCAATGAATTTATAAGAAGTGAAATGAATTTACACACATCAGAATTCAAAAGAGATAGTGAAACAAAATACTCAAAAACAGACAGTTACAGAATAACATCAAATACAAAAAATGACGCAACAATATATAAAAAAGTCAAAGTAGAAAAAAACACACCATATAAAGTCACATGTATGGTAAAAACAGAAAATGTAATACCAGAAAATGAAATATCAGGAGTAGGAGCACAAATCTCGATAATAGGAACAACAGAAAAATCAATAGCAATAACAGGAACGCAAGAATGGCAAAAAATAGAAATGATATTTAACTCAAAAGACAGAGAAGAAGTAGACATTGGATTTAGACTAGGAGGGTATCTAGGAGAGTGTACAGGAACAGCATGGTTTAGCGACTTTACATTTGAAGAAGGAACTCTAAGTCAAAATAATAATTGGAGATTTGCATGTTTTATATTTGAAAATACAGATGTAACAATAAATGGAAAAAATGTTAAATTATCAATGACAGATACAGATATTTTCGATATTAGAGATACAATGAAAAGATTTAGAACAACAATTAGAGAAATATCAAATAGTAAAATAATAGCTGACTATGACACATATATAGTTAGAGAGCCAATAAACAAACTATCATATGACCAAGAATTTGGATATTATGTTTCAGCAGAAGATATTGAGAATTCAATAAAAGATATTGTAAAAGAAAATGAATATGACCATATATTTGTTGTTATAAGACTTGGAGATGAAGAACATAAAAATGATATTCAAATTAATGATTGGATAGGATTACGGTTCAATGGATTATTATGGCATAGGATATTCTAATATAAGATTACCAAATTCTTCAAAGAGCTATATGTACAAATATGATTCAAAAATAAATACATTCCCAGAAGAAGTATTTATGCATGAGTTTCTACATTCTTTGGAAAGAACAGCAGAGGAGTATGGATATACAATACCAGCATTACATGATTATGAAAAATATGGATATAAAAATCAAGACTTAACCGGGCTAAAAGATTGGTATAAAGATTATATAAACAACAATATCAAAACATCTAGTGGATATACGGGATTACCCGAAAAAGTATTTACTTTAAAACCAGCAAAAAACTTAGATTTTAAATATTCATACAAAATAGATGAATTCCATGAACCACAAAATATAATAGAACAGATAGAACAATTATTTAAAAATGTTATATATAATTTAAAAAATATTAGAAAGAGTGAGTAAAATGAAAGTATCAGAATTTAATTACAATTTACCAGAAGAATTAATAGCACAAGTACCACTAGAAAAAAGAGATGAATCAAGATTAATGATTCTTGACAGAGAGAAACAAACAATAGAACACAAAGTATTTAAAGATATACTAGATTATTTACAACCTGGAGATTGTCTAGTTAGAAATAACACAAAAGTAATTCCTGCAAGAATATATGGAAAAAAAGAAACAGGAGCACATGTAGAATTTTTACTATTAAATAATATAGAAGGAGATATATGGGAAAGTATTGTTAGACCAGGAAACAAGCTACATGTTGGAACAAAAGTAATATTTGGAGAAGGACTACTAGAAGCGGAAATACTAGATGTAATGCCAGGAGGAACAAGAAAAGTAGAATTCCACTATAATGGAATATTTAACGAAATATTAGACCAAATAGGACTAATGCCATTACCACCATATATACATGAAGAATTAAAAGATAATGATAGATATCAAACAGTATATGCAAAATATGAAGGTTCAGCAGCAGCACCAACAGCAGGGCTACATTTTACACCGGAATTATTAAAGAAAATAGAGGAAAAAGGTGTTAAAATAGCAAATGTAACATTACATGTTGGAATAGGAACATTCAGACCAGTAAAAGAAGATGAAGTAGAAAAACATGAAATGCATTCAGAACATTTCTACATTAAACAAGAAGACTGTGATAAAATAAATGAAACAAAACAATCAGGAAAAAGAGTAATAGCAGTAGGAACAACATCTTGTAGGGTATTAGAAACAATTGCAAATGAGAATACAGGAATGGTTGAACCAACAGAAGGAGACACACAAATATTTATTTATCCAGGATACAAATTCAAATGTATAGATGGATTAATAACAAATTTCCATTTACCACAATCAACATTACTAATGTTAGTATCAGCATTAGCAGGAAAAGAATATATCATGAAAGCTTATAATGAAGCAGTAGAAAATAGATATCGTTTTTTCAGTTTTGGAGATGCAATGTTTATAAAATAAAAATCAAGAGATTAGGAATGTGTTTTTAATCCAAAAAATAAAAATTAATGATGATAAATGAAGTGAAACGGAGTGAAAATAAATAATGAAACCAGCAGTAACATACGAATTATTACATGAATGTAAACAAACAGGAGCAAGAAGAGGTGTTGTACATACACCACATGGTGACATACAAACACCAATATTTATGCCAGTAGGAACACAAGCGACAGTAAAATCAATGACACCAGAAGAACTAAAAGAAGAAGTAAAAGCACAAATAATATTATCAAATACATATCATTTATATTTAAGACCAGGACAAGACATAGTAAAAGAAGCAGGAGGACTACACAAATTCATGAATTGGGATAGACCAATTTTAACAGATAGTGGAGGATTCCAAGTATTTAGTTTAGGTGATTTAAGAACAATATCAGAAGAAGGTGTTGAATTTAAATCACACTTAGATGGAAGTAAACATGTATTCACACCTGAATCTGTAATGAAAACAGAAGAAGATTTAGGAGCAGATATAATAATGGCATTTGATGAATGTTGTCCATATCCTTCAACATATGAATATACAAAAAATTCAATGGAAAGAACAACAAGATGGGCAAAAAGATGTAAAGATGCTCATGTAACAGAAAATCAAGCTTTATTTGGAATTATTCAAGGTGGATTTTATGAAGATTTAAGAAAAAAATCAGCAGAAGATTTAATAAAATTAGATTTACCAGGATATGCAATTGGAGGAATAAGTGTAGGAGAACCAAAAGAAGAATTTTTAAAAATGCTTTATTACACAACACCTTTAATGCCAAAAGATAAACCAAGATATTTGATGGGTGTTGGAACACCAGATTATTTAATAGAGGCAGCACTTGCAGGAATTGATATGTGTGACTGTGTATTACCAACAAGAATAGCAAGAAATGGAACAGCATTAACATCACATGGAAAAGTAGTTGTAAGAAATGCAACATATGAAAGGGATTGGGGACCATTAGATCCAGAATGTGATTGCTATACATGTAAAAATTATACAAGAGCATATTTAAGACATCTTGTAAAAACAAATGAAATTCTAGGAGTACGATTATTATCAATTCATAATTTAAGATTCTTGACTAATTTAATGGAAAGAGTTAGAATAGAAATTGAGAATGATAATTTATTAACATTCAAGAATGAATTTTACAAAAAATATGGATACACAAAATAATTCAAATAACACGCAAGAAAAAAGGAGATGTAAAAATGAATCTAATTGATGAAAGTTTTGAACCAAAAAAGGTTGATAATTCAAAAAAAGTGGCAAGAATAATATTAATATTAATAGCAATAATATTAATAGCCATTATAACAATATTTGGAGTTATAGTTTATATGCAAAGTAAAACATTAAGACTTTATATAAATGGAAGCTCAAATGAAAAAGTTAAAGACATGATGATAATTGACAATGATGGAACAATATATTTTCCAGTAAAAGATGTTGCTTCATATTTAGGATATCAAAGCTATAACGGAGAATATACAGATAAATCAGAAGATGCAAGTAAATGTTATGTACAAAGTGATGAGGAGATTGCAAACTTTGTATTAAATTCAAATAAAATATATAAATTAACACTTGAAAATAGTGACGGTAATTATGACTATTACTATGCTAAAAAACCTGTAAAAGCAATGAATGGAAAATTATATATAACATCAGACGCACTAGAAAATGCTTTTAATCTTTCATTTACATATGATACAGATAAAAACAGAGTATATATATACACAATGCCTTATTTGATACAATCATATCAATCAAAAGTATTAGACTATGGATATGAAAAAATTAGTGATAACTATACAAATGAGAAAACTATTTTAAATAGTATGTTAGTAGTAACAAAAAATCAAGACAAGGTATATGGAGTAATTGACTTAAAAGGAAATGCTGTAATAGAAGCTAAATATGATTATATAGAATATTTACCAAATTCAGGAGATTTTTTAGTAAAAAGTAATAATAAAGTAGGAGTAATATCAGCAAAAAGAGAAACAAAAATACAATTATTATATGATAGCCTAGAACTAGTAGATAATGATTCTGGACTATATATTGCTAAAAAAGACAATAAATATGGAATTATAGATTCAAGAGGAAACATAAAAGTTTATATTGAATATGACCAAATAGGAATAGACAATACAAAATTTGAAAAAAACAATATCAAAAATAAATATCTATTAGACAATGGAATGATTCCAGCAAGAAAAGATAAAGTATGGGGAGCTTTTGATAAAAATGGTAACACACTTATAGACTTTGAATATGACAGCTTTGGATACACAGCTTCAAATAATAAAGAATCAATAAATCTTTTATTAATACCTAACTATAATTTGCTTGTTGTATGCAAAAATAAAAAATATGGATTAATAAATTCATCAGGAGAAATAGTAATAAGACCAGTTTTAGATGATGTTTATATGACAATATCTTCTGGAAAAAAACATTATTACATGTATCCAAATGGTAATAAAGTAGATATAGAAGAATTCTTAGAATCACAAGGTCCAAGTGTAAAAACAGAAAAAAGCAACAATGAAGTAGATGCTAATACAATTGAAAATAATAGAGAAGTAAACATTAATACTGTTGAAGAAAACAGTGAAGAATCAGACAGTAACAACGAATAAAATTTAATAATGAATATTTTGGCACTAATTTGAATATACATATATATAGTAAACCAAAGAAACAAGGAGAATATATATGTTTAATGTAACAGTGCTAAAAATGAGAGATATAGTAAAATATCTTGTAGGAATTATGATAATAATTGGACTTATTGTATTTGCTACAAGATTTTTTGCATTTAAACCACAAAATAAAACAGAAACAAAAACAGTAAAATCAAGTAAATTGATTCAAATAGGAAGTCTGAAAAGTTCTTTAAGAAAAACGCTTCCAGCATTTTCAATTATGAATGAAAATACCGGAAATAATGAAACTACCAAAAAAGAAAATAGATCAAATTCAAATTATCTAGAAGAATTTCTTAAAACAGAAATAAGTAGTATAAAAGGAATAGAAGAAGTAGAAAAAAATAATTCAAAAGAAATAAATGTATCAACATCAGATGAAAATACAGATAATTCCAATAATAACACGGAAAATGATTCAAATGAAAACAATCAAAATGAATCAGGACAGCTTGTGTTAGCCAGTGATAATAAAGAAAAAACAGAAATAGTTACTCCAAATCCAATTACAGAAAGTTATAATGTTAAATATGGAAATGTAAAAATAAAAAATCAAACAACATATAATTTAACAGAAGATATATTAAAACCAGACATAAAAATAGATAATAAAAACATAGTAATATTTCATACACATAGTTGTGAAAGCTATACACCAAGTGAACAATATCAGTATACACAAACAGGAAATTATAGAACAACAGATTTGAATTATACAGTAACAAGAGTAGGCACTGAACTAGAGAATTATTTAACAAAATATAATATAAATGTAGTACATGACAAATCATATCATGACTACCCATCATATACAGGATCATATACACGTTCATTACAAACAGTAGAAAATATATTAAAAACAACACAATCTGATATTATAATAGATTTACATAGAGATGCCATAGGTTCTAGGCCAGACTATGCACCAACAGTTAAAATAGGTGATGATTATGCTGCACAAATAATGTTTGTAATAGGGACAAATGAAGGCGGATTGTGGCATCCAAATTGGCAACAGAACTTGAAGTTTGCAGTAAAAATTCAAGAAAAAGCAGAAGAAATGTATCCAGGACTTTTTAAGCCAATAATGCTTACAAAATCTAGATATAATCAACATACAGGAAAGTTTGCAAATATTATTGAAGTTGGTGCAACTGGTAATACTTTGGAGCAATGCTTGACTAGTATGAAATATTTGTCAGCTGTTATGAACGAAATTTTAAAATAATTTTGATGTCCTTTTGGGACATTTTTTATTTTGGAAAATTTTTCTGTATCATAATATCAAAAAAGTCACAAAAAAGTGTTGACAAAAAAATTCCATAAGCATATAATAAGATTACATATGAACAGTTATTCATATAATCAAATGAAAAGAGGAAAAAATATGGAAGAAAACTTTGTAGAATGCAATATATTGCATGAAGATGCAGTAAAAAAAGTAAAACAAAAAATGCCAGAAGATGGCTTTATATACGACTTAGCTGAGTTATTCAAAGTATTTGCAGACTCAACAAGAATGAAAATAATATATGCATTACTAGAAGAAGAACTATGTGTATGTGACATAGCAAACATAGTAGGAACAACACAATCAGCAATATCACATCAACTAAGATTACTAAAACAATCAAAATTAGTAAAATTCAGAAGAGAAGGAAAAACAATATTTTACAGTTTAGACGATGAACACATCGAACAAATTGTAAAGAAGGGAAGTGAACACATTGAAGAGTTATAAATACACACTAGAAGGATTAGATTGTGCAGCATGTGCAAAAAAAGTAGAAGATGAAATAGCGAATACAGAAGGATATGAGGAGGTAGTTGTCAATTTTTCAACACTAAAATTAACATTTAAAACAGACAAACCAAGTCCTAAAAAAGAAATAACAAAACTAGTTCGAAAATTAGAACCAGATGTAGAAGTATTAGAAGACGGCGAAGAAAATCATGACAAAGAAGAACACAATGGAAATGATATAGCAAGAATAGTTATAGGAATTGCAATATATCTAATTGCAATAGTTGGAAAATTCAATACAATTGTTAAAAGTGTGTTAACAATAATAGCATTTGTGATATTGCTATATAAGACAGCCAAAAAAGGATTTAAACAGCTATTCAAAAACAAAGTGTTAGACGAAAATATGCTAATTGTAGTATCTGCAATTGGAGCATATTTAGTTGGGAAAAATTCAGAAGGATTAATGGTAATCACATTATATGAAATAGGAAAAATCCTAGAATCAAAAGCGGTTAACAAAACAAGAAAATCAATATCAGATTTAATGAACATAAAACCAGAATATGCAAATTTAAAACAAGGTGAAGAATGGAAACAAGTTACACCAGATGAAGTGAAAATAGGTGATGTAATACTTGTAAAAACAGGTGAAAAAATCCCACTAGATGGTATTGTTATAAAAGGAAATGCTCAAATAAATAATTCAGCATTAACAGGTGAAAGCAATCTGATAGAAGTAGCGGAAAATAGCAAAGTTCTATCAGGAAGCATAAACACAAATGGATTAATAGAAGTAAAAGTAGAACAAACATATGAAAATAGTACAGTAAGTCAAATATTAAATTTAGTTGAAAATGCAACAGATAAAAAAGCAAAAACAGAGACGTTTGTATCAAAAGTAGCAAAAATCTATACACCAGTTGTAATGGGGCTAGCACTATTAGTTGCAATATTTATGCCACTAATTATATCAGGAGTTACTTACAAAGAAAGTATTTATAAAGCATTAATATTTCTAGTAATATCATGCCCTTGTTCAATAGCAATATCAGTTCCATTAAGTTATTTTTCAGGAATCGGCAAAGCTTCTAAAAAAGGTATACTTATAAAAGGTAGTGACTATTTAGACGGAATAAAAGACATAAAAGAAATTATATTTGACAAAACAGGAACAATAACAACAGGAAAATTTGCAGTATCAGAAATAAGTGCAATTGATACAAATTACACAGAACAAGATATTTTAAAATATTTTGCAATGGGTGAAAAAAATTCAAACCATCCAATAGCAAAATCAATATTAAACAAATATGAAGAAATATCAAAAGAAATAGAAAATGTTGAAAAATTTGAAGAAGTATCAGGAAAAGGAATTCAATATCAATATGAAGGAAAAACAATAAAAATAGGAAATGCAGAATTTACAAATGCAGACAAAGAAAATATTGTTGGAACAGTTTTATATTTAAATATTGGCGGAACAGTTGTTGGAAAAATAGTTTTAACAGATGAAATAAAACCATCAACAAAAGAAACAATGGATAAACTTCATAAATTAGGCATAAATACAAAAATGTTTACAGGTGACAAAAAAGAAATAGCAGAAAAAATTGCAAAAGAAGTTGGCATAAAAGCAGTAAAATCAGAAATGTTACCACAAGACAAATATAACGAATTAGATACAATAATTGCTAAAAGGGATGAATATCAAAAAGTTGCATTTGTTGGTGATGGAATAAATGATAGTCCAGTACTAGCAAGGGCGGATGTTGGAATTTCAATGGGAGGAATTGGTTCAAGTTCCGCAATAGAGGCATCTGATGTTGTAATTATGACTGATGAGCTTTCTAAAATTGTTGATGCAATTGAGGTTTCTAAGAAGACGAATAAAATTATTAAACAAAATTTGATTTTTTCAATAGGTGTTAAAATATTGACATTAGTTTTAAGTTTATTGGGTGTTGCAGATATGTGGCAGGCAGTTTTTGCTGATGTAGGTGTTACTTTGATTACAATATTTAATACACTTAGAATTTTAAAATAAGATAAATGAGGCAGAATTAAATCTGTCTCATTTTTTGGTCTAAAAAAGCTTTTTGATAATGAGCGGAGTGTTTGGAGATGAATTGCTACAAGCATAAGGGGATATATTATTTA
>FR901879.1 GCA_000438255.1 Clostridium sp. CAG:389 | reverse complement strand
TTTATGTATTAAAATATATATTTAATTTTATAATAAAACAAAAATTATATTTATTTAAAAAATCTCCTTGAATTTTTTGTCTAAAAAAGTTATAATCTATTATACAAATAGAAATTTGAAAATCATTTATTTTATGGGGGATAAAAATGAAACTTGAACAAAATGAAAAACAATTATTATTTTCAGAAACACAATTACCAGATATATTTTTTACTGACTATTTACCAGAAATTCCTGGGGATTATTTAAAAATATATCTATATTTAGTATTTCTCTCTAAATATAAGAAAGATGTTAAAATAAATGATTTGTCAAAAAAATTATCTTTACCAGTAAAAACAATCAGTGATGGTTTAAAATTTTTAGAAGAATCAAAATTAATTTTAAAGAAAACTACTGGTTTTATAGTAATTGATTTACAAGAAGTAGCTCTAAATAATTTATATAAACCAAACCTTACCCAATCTAAGGAAACTATTGAAAATGTAGCCAAAAATCAATCAAGAGCCAAAGCTATTGAACATATTAATAATATGTATTTTCAAGGAATTATGGGACCATCATGGTACAATGATATTGATTTGTGGTTTAGAAAATATAATTTTGATGAGCAAGTTATGATTACTTTATTTGACTATTGTTATAATCGTTCTGCATTACATAAAAATTATGTACAAGCTGTCGCAGAAGCCTGGGGGGCAAACAAAATTCATACCTGGAATGATTTGGATGCTTATGATCAAAAACAAGAAAGAATGAAAAATATTAAGAAAATAATTGCTAAGAAACTTGGAAAACATAGCGGATTAACACAATATGAAGAAGCTTATATAGAAAATTGGGTTTTAGATTTCGGTTATGATATGAATATTATTGAAATTGCTTTAAAAAGAACTACTTATAAACAAAATCCTACTTTTGAATATATAAATAGTATAATTACAGATTGGCATGAGAGAAATTTAAAAACTCCTGACCAGGTAGAAGCATTTATAGAACAACGAAATAAACAAAATAAGGACTTAAAAGAAATGAAGTCAAAAGTCTCAAAAGCTAATTATGAACAAAGACAATATAGTAATTTAGATTTTTTATATGCAAATAATACAAATAATGAAGGAGATAATTAATGTCAAATGATGCTTTAAATTCTTTATTAAGAGAATATGAACAAAAGAAATTAGATGCAGAATTAGATTTAGAGAAGAGAAAACAAACTTTATATAAGCTTATTCCTCGTTTAGAAGAAATTGATTCTGAATTAAGCAAATTGGGGATTAGTACTGCAAAAAACATTTTAAATAATGTATCTGAACCAAATAGTGTAGATAATTTAAAATTAAAAATCGCTAATTTAAAAAAAGAAAAAGAAGCTATTTTAATACAAAATGGATATAGTTTAGATTATTTGAAACCATTTTATAAATGCAATATTTGCAAAGATACTGGTTTTGTTTTGGATAATAATTATAAAACAACTATGTGTAATTGTCTAAAACAAAAATTATTAAATATTTCTCTTAATCAATCTAATATTTCTAATATAGATAAAGAGAATTTCTCAACTTTTAATGAATTAATTTTTTCTGATGAAGTTGATTTAGCAAAATATAGATTTAATATTTCTCCAAGAAGAAATATCTTAAATATAAAAAATAAATCTATTGAATTTATCAATAATTTTGATAATCCAAAATATAAAAACTTACTTTTTGCAGGTTCTACTGGATGTGGAAAAAGCTTTATGTCAAATTGTATTGCTGCTGAATTATTAAAAAAAGGAAAAACTGTAATTTATCAGACAGCTCCTGTATTGCTTGAAAGCGTAATAGATTTTAAAATGAATAGGCAAAAAAATTTAAATAATGATTTCTATTATTCAATTCTTGATTGTGATTTATTAATTATAGATGATTTGGGAACCGAATCTCTTAATAGTATGAAACTTAGTGAATTATTTACTATTTTAAATACTAGAATTTTGAATTTAAATAATAAAGTTACAAAAACTATTATTTCTACTAATTTAAATATTAATGATATTTTTAGAAATTATGAAGAAAGAATTGGATCTAGAATTGCTGGTTATTATGATATTTATTATTTCTTTGGAGAAGATTTAAGATTTAAAAAATAAACAAAATTAAGAAAAACCTTGGGATTAGATATGTCTACTATCCCGAGGTTTTTTCTATTTTTATTCTACATCTTCTATTTCTGGTGTTAAAGTTTCTATACTTACTACTTTTCCACCATCATTTGTTCTCATTAAAGTAACACCTTGTGTTGATCTTCCAAGAACACTAATATCTTTAACATTAAGTCTAATAATTGTACCAGTATCTGTAATTAACATTACATCATCTTCTTCTGTTGCAATTCTTGCTCCTACCAATTTTCCAGTTTTTGGTGTGATTTTATAAGTGATAACACCTTTTCCACCTCTTATTTGAACTCTATATTCATCTAATTCTGTTCTTTTACCAAAACCATTTTCTGTTATAGCAAGAAGTGTTGCTCCTTTTCCGCCAGATATTACAGATTCCATTCCAATTACTTCGTCATCTTCATCTAGTCTTATTCCTATAACACCTTGTGAAACTCTACCTATTGGACGTACTTCTTTTTCATCAAATGTTATACACATACCTTCACGTGTTACAAGTACAACATTATCTTCACCGTCTGTAAGTCTTACGGTAATAAGCTCATCGTCTTCTTTAAGTGTTATTCCTTGTAATCCTGTTCTTCTTGCAGAATTATATTCTACAAGAGCTGTTTTCTTTATTAATCCATTTTTTGTTGCCATTAATAAGTATTTACCTTCTGCAAAGTTTTGAATTGGTATAACAGCTGATACTTTTTCTCCTGCATCTAGACTTAATAAATTAACAATTGCTGTTCCTCTTGCAGTTCTACCTGCTTCTGGAATTTCGAATCCTCTTAATTTATAAAGTTTTCCTTTATTTGTAAAGAATAATATTGTATCATGTGTTGAAGCTGTAAATATTTGTTTTACAAAGTCTTCTTCTCTTGTTGCAATTCCTGTTATTCCTTTTCCACCTCTTCTTTGGCTTTTATAAATGTCTATTGGCATTCTTTTTATATATCCGAAGTGTGTTAAAGCAACTACTGTTTGTTCTTCTTTTACTAAGTCTTCTGTATTAAATTCTCCTGCTGCTGGAACTATTTTTGTTAATCTGTCATCTCCATATTTTTCTTTTATTTCTAATAATTCTTCTTTAATTATGTCATATACTAATGTAGCACTTGATAAAATGTCTTTTAAATGTGCAATTAATTTCATCAATTCATTATATTCTTCTTCAATTTTTTCTCTTTGCAATCCTGATAGTGTTTTTAGTCTCATGTCTAGAATAGCTTGTGCTTGTACATCTGATAAACCAAATCTTTCCATTAATCTTTCTTTTGGGTTATCATATGAAGAACGTATAATGTTTATTACTTCATCTATATTGTCTAATGCAATTTTTAAACCTTCTAAAATGTGAGCTCTTGCTAGGGCTTTGTCTAATTCGAATTTTGTTCTTCTTAGAATTACTTCTTTTCTATGTCCTATAAAACAATCTAAACATTGTCTTAATGTTAGTATCTTTGGAACTCCATCTACTAGGGCTAATATTATTGCACCAAATGTCTCTTGCATTTGTGTATGTTTATATAATTGATTTAAAATTACTTGTGGTCTAGAATCTCTTTTTAATTCTACAACAACTCTTGTCTTTTCTTTTCTATCTGATTCATCTCTAACTTCTGAGATTCCTTCAATTTTCTTTTCTTTTGCTAAATCTGCTATTGTTTTTACTAATTTAGCTTTATTAACTTGATATGGTAAAGATGTTATTATTATTCTTTGTCTATTTCCGCTCATTTCTTCAATTTCAGCTTCTGCTCTCATTGTAATTTTTCCTCTACCTGTTGTGTATGCTTCTTTTATTCCTTCTTTACCTAAAATTGTTGCACCTGTTGGAAAATCTGGTCCTTTTATAATTTCCATTAATTCTTCTATTGTTGTTTCTGGATTGTCTATTACTTTTATAATTCCATCTATTACTTCTGATAAGTTATGTGGTGGTATATTTGTTGCCATACCTACGGCAATACCAGATGAACCGTTTACTAATAATGCTGGTATTCTTGCTGGTAAAACTGTTGGTTCTTGTAATCTATCATCATAGTTAGGCATAAAATCAACTGTATTTTTTTCAATATCCGTAAGCATTAGCTCAGAAATTTTTGACATTCTGGCTTCTGTGTACCTCATAGCTGCTGGACTATCTCCATCAACTGAACCAAAGTTACCATGTCCATCTACTAATGGATATCTCATTGTGAAGTCTTGTGCTAGTCTTACCATTGCGTCATAAACAGAGCTGTCACCATGTGGATGGTAACGTCCTAAAACTGAACCTACTGTATTTGCACATTTACGGTAAGCTTTATCTGATGTAATTCCATCTTCGTGCATTGCATATAATATTCTTCTATGTACTGGTTTTAAACCATCTCTTGCGTCTGGAAGTGCACGTGATACTATAACACTCATAGCATAATCTATGTATGCTGTTCTCATTTCTTTGTCGATGTCTCTTTCAATTATTTTTCCGTCTCTTCTTTGTGGTGTTTCTTCCATTTTTTTCCCTCTTTTCATTGCTTTTTTCTACATTTGTATTATACTAAAACGAACCTGATTTTGCAAGCTATTTTACTAAAAAAATTGCTTTTTTACTAGGGATTTCTATTGTTTTTGGTTGTTGTTTTTTATTATTCTTGGCATTGTATTATTAAGTTTACACCATCTTTAAATCCTTGTTTATACATCTCTTCCATTATTATTGAATTTTTTATATTATTTTTTTCTTCTTCATCTTTTATTTTGTTTGAGTTCTCTTTTATTTTTTTTGATATTATTTTGTCTAGTTCTTCGTATCTGCCTTTATATATGCTTTTTATTATATTTTCTTGTTGATTATTTTCCATTTTATCACTTCTTTCTTTTTATATTTTTCCTTTGTTTTATTTTTTTATTCTTTTTTATTATATTTATTTTATAAGGTGCTTTTGAGCATACAAAAAGCGCCACCGCTAGGTGGCGCCATCGCTAGGTGCCAAGTTCTGTTTTATCCTGGACTATCCTTTTACAAAGTATAGTCCTGATAATCAGAACTTGGCATTCTAACGTAT
>FR901878.1 GCA_000438255.1 Clostridium sp. CAG:389 | reverse complement strand
ATCATAAAAGCAGATAATTATCAACTAACTATCTGCTTATTGTTTTATCCAAATTTAATTAATTTTCGTGTGAAGCATCTGAAATAAATTGCTTTTGCTTTTCTAAGGAGTAATTGTTCTAGTAAATCTAATTCTTTTCCACTTATTTGTATTTCGCTATCATTACATTTAACTTTTGCATTTTTTATATCTAATGTTAAGTTTCCATATTCCAAAATACTTGTATCTTCTATATTATTTGTCCTTTTTAATATTATTTTTATTCTAGCTACAAGTTCTTTTGTTTGAATATTAATATTAAATTTTTCTTTTTTTAGTGTTTTTGCTATCGCATCAGCTAAACTATATTCATCTTCAACTATTAAAATATTCACTTGTATCACCTCAAATTTCATTATAAGTGTATTTTATTGAAATTATAGTTTTATGCATAACTCTAAGAAATATATTGCTGTAAAGGAAATAGAAACATGGTACTTTTTACATTTTTTATTATTTCATTTAATATTTCCTCCTGTTTACTAAATACTATATTGCCTTTATCTATTCCAAATTCCTCAATCAAAAAATCTTTTATCTGTTTTTATTGCTTTATTTTCATATCAAATTTTGCCACCATACAACCTATTCATTAAAATATTCTATTATTCCATTAAAAATTCCCCATGCTAATTTATTTTGATATTCATCATCAAGAAGTTGCTGTTCCTCCTCCGGATTAGACAAAAAACCACATTCTACTATCGAGATGGGAAGCTCAACATGTTTCATAATATATACAGTATCAAGTTTCATAGCTACTCTCTTATTTTCTTTTTGAATTGATTCATTTAAATTACTTTGAATCTTTTTAGCAAGATTAATACTTTTTTCATTTTTACTATTATAAAAACACTGCCACCCCCAATATTGTTGTTGTGGTATTTTATTTAAATGAATACTTACAAATAAATCTGCTGATGAACTATTTCCTATTTTAACCCTATTTCTAATATCCGATATTTTTTTCTCCCTTAAAGTTGTTTTATCTAAATCATAAATTGCATTTTCATCTGAACGTGTCAATATAACTGTACATCCACTTTGCTCTAATAAATTTTGTAATTTTACTGATATTTTTAAATTAGTTTCCGCTTCTGTTGTCCCTCTACTACTCTGTGCACCCTCATCTGGAACTCCATGCCCTGCATCAACAACTATGACTTTTCCAGAAACAGGTGTTGCTGTTGTGCTTTGTGTTTTTTCATCTAGGTTTATTTTTGTTTCTTCATATGAATATACAAATATTCCTAGCAGTAATGCAATAAGTATTAGGCAAATTCTTTTTCTTTTTATAACATACATAATATTCCCCCTCACTTATTAATCATTATTATAAATTTTGTTCTTTTATTACTATAATTAAATAAAAAAAGAAAGTAGTTTTTTTCTACTTTCTAAGATATCTTATTTTTTCCTTCTATCTATTGCATAGCTACTACCAATAACTGACTTGGCCATATGTTTAACTTGTGCTCCAACTTCGCCAATTTCTAGAATATTTGCAAATCTACCTCTATCAACTTCAACAACTCCAATTGAAATTGCTGTAAGAGGAAATTGTTCTATAACTCCTTTTCTATTTGCAACTTCAATATAACCTTTTTCCACATCATCTTCTGTAAAAAATTTGACAACATCAGCATCAAAATTAGCAATTATATCTTTACAAATATTCTCACAATTCAATTCTGGAACAATTGCAATAAAATCATCCCCACCTATATGTCCAATAAAAGAATTATTTGGTATACTTCCATGAACACATCTCATTATCGTATCTGCTGTAAATTTAATTATTTCATCACCTTTTAAAAATCCATACACGTCATTATAAGCTTTAAAATTATCCAAATCTAAATACAAGACAGAAAATTCTTCTTTATTAGCAATTCTTTTCTTTAATTCTGCATGTATTTGAACATTTCCTGGTAACCCTGTAAGAGGACTAATTCTTCTATTTATTGTTATTAATCTTGCTAAATTTTTTATAGTATAATATAAATATTGAGTATTTACAGGCTTTTTAATATAATATTCAACTGATTCTTTTAATATTTGAATTCTATGTTCTCTATTAGATTCTGATGAAACTACAATTATTGGTGTTATACTATTATCATCATCGTTCCTTATTTTTTTACATAGCTCAATTATATCAACTTCTATTGCATCTTCATTTATAATAATTATTGATGGTATATTTTTTAATGCTAAATCTATTTGTTCTGATTTTACACTTATAAATTTAAATTCTGGGTCATTTTCAAATAATTTATTAAATACCATTATTGAAGATTCATCATCATCTATAATATAAATCTCTTTTACCATTTTACCTTTGTTCCCTTTCACATTAAAACAATTACTTTACTATTCTAACAACTCCTGTTTCCTCTGTAACTCCATCAGAGTTTGTAACAGTTACTTCTATTAGATTTTCTCCTTGTTTTAATTCATAAATATCTTCTTTTACAACATATTCAAATTCTTTATAATCCAAGCTATCTAAGTTTAATTCATATTCTTGTTCTTTATCTTGATTAATTCTAAATTCAACTTTTGTAATTTTTTCATCATCTGTTGCTTTTATTATAAAATGAGTTTTTTCACTATCTGTTGTTACAGATACTGTTGGTTTTGATACTCCATTAATTTTTTGTACTTTTGTGTCTGTATTATTATTTTCATCAACAACGATAACTGTTAATGTATGTAATCCTTTTATTGCATCTATTTCTTGTTCTACTGTTGTATCATTTATTTGTATTGTTGTTTCTTCTTCTTCATCCCATCTATATGTCATGTATGATACTTTGTTTTCACTATCATATGTGAT
Organism: Clostridium sp. CAG:389; assembly: GCA_000438255.1. Classification (GTDB taxonomy): domain Bacteria; phylum Bacillota; class Clostridia; order TANB77; family CAG-508; genus CAG-269. The sequence continues at coordinate 590 of FR901878.1, read as the reverse complement.
TTTTATTTTGTTTCCAGATACATCTATATTTATATTGCTCTCACGTTCATATTGTTTTTCATATGGTATTTCGTTTCCATCTTCGTCAACAATTAAAACATGTAATGTATTTTTTCCAGATGGTACTTGTATTTCTTTTTCTAAATATCTTCCATTATTTCCATTTACTATTGTTGCATCTTCATCATTCCAGTAATATTCTACTCTGTCTATATTTTTACCATATATAACTTTTAATAATACTATTGAGTCCGTTTTGTTTTCTATTGAAATTGTTGGTTGTAAGTTTTCTTGTTTTTGTTCATTTTGTTTTTGAACTATTGCATATATTCCTACTCCTATTATAAGAACACCAAAAATAAGCATTGCTATTGCAAAAAATTTTAATATACTACTTATTGATGCTGGATTACTAGTTCTATTTTTGTTTTTTTGTTTTTTATTATCCATTGGCATACTTGTTGAAAGTATTTGATTCATTTTTAACACCTCACTACAACACAAATTATAACATAACAATTTTTAATTGTAAACTCCTCAAAAAAAAATAAAAACATTTATGCAGTTTTGTAATAATCATTTTCTAACAC
>FR901877.1 GCA_000438255.1 Clostridium sp. CAG:389 | reverse complement strand
TTAAATTTTTTATTTAATATCAATTTTAACACTTTTATTCTTATCAATATAAATACATTTTACTTTATTTTCTAATTCTAATCTAGTGATATTAGATAAATTTAATTTTTCATTTAATTTTATATATTAAAGTTTTACATTAGTCGTAATTACCCTCTTTTTTTGAATTTTTTTATCCAGAAAATATAAAAAAGAATTAAGTTAAATGTCTTTATCTATAAGAAATTACAAGTGGTTTTACATAAGTCGGATTATCCCATGATATAACGGCATGTGCGAAACTTTTTTCATCATTATTTTTTTCACTTTTTTTGTCTTTTTTCTGCATTTAAATCACTTCCTTATATATGTTTTCTGAATAATTCTCATCTATTATATCACAATTATGCTTTTTAATAAAGTCAATTGCAGAATTTAATATAAGTATTTCTTATATGTTACATTAAAAATATAAATGTATAAGATAGTTGAAGTTTTACATAAAATCTGGTATAATAAAAGTATGCAAAGTGTTGTAAAATTAAGCTTATCATTGATTAAATTTTGTTTATTAACAACTTTGATTAAGTTTAATGTTACTTCATTGGGCAAATAAAATACTATTTTTAAGGAGGACTTCAATATGAAGACTATCAAGAACAACACTCAGGTAACGGTTAAGCACATCCTTGGCGAGACAGCTGAGGTCCTTGTAACTCGGTTAGACAATGGCAAGTATCAGTTCAATTGCGATGCTTATGTCGTTGGTGAGTATTGCAAAGGTGGTTTCTTCCATCTGCGTCAAGCCAGAGAAGTTATTCCGGGCAAGAAGCTTGGAAACAATGTTAAGTTCTGGCCTCGCCTTCGTAGAGCACTGCATGAGGCAGGATTGAAACCGGTTAACATTCCTGGAGGAGATTATCCGATTCACTATCGTGATGAAATCGTAATTCCTGACTATTCAATGTCTGGAGCACACTACTTTATCATTAAGCGTTCTGATATTAGCACATATCTTGATAAGTTGCCTTTAGATGATGCTGGTAAAGCTCGTGCAGAAGATGTTGCAAGAAGAGAAGCTGAAATTGCGGCTGAAGCATATCGTCAAGCACACGATCCCAAGTGCATTGCCAATCGCATTGGTGATAAACTTTGGTATTCAGCCGGTCATTGCTTGGGAGGAGAATTCAAGAAAATCACTCTGGTTGCAGATGATGATTCAGAGTTTTCCGTTATTTATCCTTCTTGGAGTACGGATTTGATTTGGTCTGGTGGTTGCAATGTTGCAAAAGTACTGTGTACTGCTCCCGAAACTGGAATTGAGTTTCTTTCTGGCTGGTCTGCAGGTCATCTTGATCCTAGAAAACACAGCAGACTTAAGAAGATTTATTGCCAGGGTTTGGGCAGAAACACCGCATATCTTATGCCGAATCCCAAGCTTGCAACAGAAATAAGAGAAAGTTCTCGTTGGTTAGGAATGTTCGACAATTCTGACAATGATGGTATCTCTCCTGAACTGATTGCATCTGCTAAAAAGATCATTCTCGAAGCTTATGATTTGGATGACAAGCTGTTGAAGCAGCGCTATGTGTATGACAGAGAATCTGAAGAAGTAACGAAGGAATATCTGCATAACTGGCCTTTCGACCTGTTAAATGAAAAAGTTACTGGAGAATTCGACTGGAGTACCGAGGAAGAGTAATATTTGTTTCTGAAGTACGGACATCATGACAGGATTTATTCCTGCCATGATGTTTTTTTATTTAATCAATTTCAATTATTTAAATATAATTTTATAAAAAATAGACATACTCATTTAAAGCATGTCTATATATTTATTTATATTAGTCTATTGCTGGGCCTTCTTTTATTTCAACCTCTTTATTTTGAGCTTGTTCTTGTGCTGGAGCTTCTTTTGATGCTACTAATTGTTCTTTAATTTCTTCTTTTCCTAATGGATCTTTAGTCAAATCTCCTAATCTTTTACTTCTTGAATGAGTAATTGAACAAGTATATCCTACACCTGGTTGGAATAATGATACACTACTATTTGTATGTGCATATGCTTCTGCAATTGCAACTGTTAAATAGTTTGGTCCTCTACCTGAAAGATAAACTGCTTTTCCCTGAGCAATTTCAGGTACTACAACTTTTGATAAGTTATTTTCATCATATGTTGTAATTCCTTCAGGTAAATCCATATTAAATTCTACTAAAACTGCATTTCCTTTTTCTGTAGTTTTAAATGCAACTTCTCCCTCTGGATTAGCCTCTCCATGAGCTAATTGTGGTATATCAACATCTTTTCCTATTTGTGGCATATACACACCAACTGGGCAAGGATGAACAGTATGTGTTAATGCTGATACAAGCCAAGCAGGAGCTGCACCTGTAATTCTAACTGATTTTCCTTCTTCTGATAAATGTTTTACCGCATTTACAGCCTTCAATAAATTTTCTTGATCCCATACTAGAGATTTTACAACTTTACCATTTGGTAATGTTTGTTCTTTTGCCTCCATACCAATTTCTGCACCTAATTGTGCAATGTCAATTGTGTTTACTTCTTTCTCTTCCATTTTTATACCTCCATATAATTAATTTTTATACTTTTCATCTTATGTTTTTACTTTTTATAAATATTTTTATTTATAACATAATTAACAAATGTAGAAAGCTTGTCTTTTATCTCATCAGAATATGACAAATAATTATAATTTAAAGAGTCACATAAGTATCCTAGATTTAATAAATTTTCATAAAAATTCAAATCTATTATAATTATTTCATCTTCATTGTTAAACATTCTACTATCAATTAACTCTTCTGCATTAAAATTCAAAGAGTCTTTTCCGTCTATACTGTTTTTAAAAATTTTACTATCCTTTTTTACTAAAATATCAGCAATATTATTATCAATATCAATTATTTTATATTTAAAATAATCTATATCTAATTCTCTCTTTAAATATGTTATTAGTCTGCTTATTATAAAGTCTTTTTCTTGATATAATATTTTTCTTATTTTATCTAGTTCTCGTCTATCTTGTTCTAATTTTAATGTAGCAACAGACTCCATTTCTAATATTTTTTGATATGATTGAATCATTTATTTATCCTCCCCTTATTCAAGCATCTAAATAAATTATACAATATTTTTAACAATATGTAAAATTAATATTTCTAATCCAAATTATTAGTTTTGCTTATAATATTGTTTTATTTCTTTAACTAATTCAATAGTTGCCTTATTAGACATGTTTTTCTTTAATGTTGCTATTCCCTCTTTTGTATCTTCTATTTCAATTTTATTTATAATTATTATCTTGTCCTTAATATCTTTTAAGTTTTCTACATTAGTAAATCCTATTCCAATATCATTTAAAACTAATCTTTTCATTATTGAAGAACTTGAAACTTCGTAATTAGCAATTAAATCTATATTTTCTTTATTACAAAAATCGTCTAGGATTTTCTTTTTAGATGATGGAGATTTTGGTAATATAAGAGTATTATTTTCAAATTCCTTAAAATTCTTAACTGGATGTTTTTTTATATAATTTTTACTTGCGAAAAAGCAAAAAGTAGATTTTTTCAAAGGAATTATTTCAATATTTGAATATTTTTTATCTTTAAATGGTAAGTTTAAAACTACTATATCTAATTCTCCATTTGCTAATTTCTGCATTAAGACATCAGTTATTCCACTACTAATAGAAATATCAACATTAGGATATTTCTTTGTAAATTTCAAAAATGGTTCAAAAATTAATGATGATAGTAAAGAATTGCCTCCACCTATTCTTATTTTTCCCTTTTCTAAAGTAATATATTTTGAAAATATATTTTCTGCATTTTTCATAGTTTCAATGCTATCTTTTATATATTCGTAAAGATTCTTCCCTTCTTCCGTTAGTTCAACACCATTTTTATTTCTATAAAAAACTTTACCACCTAGCATACTTTCTAATTTTTGTATTGATTGAGTAATTGCAGATTGTGAGACATACATACTTTCAGCAGTTTTTGAAATGTTTTTATATTTCACTACCTCACAAAATACTCTGTATAATTCTAAATCTGTATTCATTATTAACCTCCAATATCAGTTTTTGACATTTCTTGATCTGGTATTTTTGCAGATAAATATTGTTCAACTGCTTTTGAAGATTCAGAAATTCCTCGTTGTAAATCAGCTTGGAAAAATTTTTTTGTAGTAGAGTTTTGTTCAACTTGTGCTACTACAGTAGATTTAATAGTGTCATCAAAATATTTAGCTTTTTCTCTATTTTCTCTAAAATTAGCAAACCAACCTTTTATTTTTGATAAAAATCCTTGTTTTTCTACAACTGCTGGTAATTTTGCCTTGCTTTTATCTTTTTTATCTTCAAAATATTGATTTATATCTATTCCATCTACACCATCAACAATAGTTCCTAAATCTTTTTCATCTATCGATGAAATACAAGTAAATCCTTTTCCTGGTTGAAATGTGAAAATTTTACTTGAATCATAACTGTTACTTATTGATGATAATAACCACAATGGCATTCTCCCAGAAAGATATAGATTTTTTCCTTCTTTAATTTGAGGTAAAACACATTGTTCATAATCCTCTAAAGAATATTGTTCTTTAGTAATATCAATATCCATAAAAGCATTTTCTTTGTTTTCAAGAATATTATAAGATAATCCCTCTGTCTGCTTTAATCCTTTTTTCTTTGGAAAATCTCTTATTGGAATATATGATTTTGTTCTTATATCATAGGCACTTATATCTTTTGTTCCATTTTGTTTTGCAGCCTTACAAATTCCACATAAAACAAAGTTTGCTCTAATTCCATTTATTTTTACAGGTTGATCTGAATTCACCTTTTCACTAACTGCCTGATATATTTTTGGAAGTGCATTTTCAGTCCATCTTACTTTTTTTATTGGTGTTCCATCTTCTGTAAATATTTCTTTTCCATATCCTAACTCAAAACCTAATTCTGTATCATCAATCATTGTGCCTTCAATAGTTTGGCTTTGTTCTTCTGTTTTTTCTCCATATTTACTTTTTTGTACAATATCAGATACTATTGCCTTTATTACAGGAGAATCTTCTAAAATCTCTCCTCTTTCTAATCCTACTATTTTACCTTGAAAAAAAGGTGTTCTTGAATATATTTCTTCTTGTCCTTCAAGACTTGAGTCTAAACAGCCAACACATTCTAATCCAAGACCTTGTCCAAACTCTAACCATTCTTGTTTTTTCTGCTCATCACTACTTAAAACAACAAAGCTATCACAATGCTGAAAAACTTGTTCATTTTCTTTTGACATTACTCCGTCCAACATCTACTAGCACTATCTTATTGGACTGATTATCTATTGCTTGACAAGCATCATCTATAAAACTCTTAGTAAATTTTCCTTTTTTTCTTACAATTGCTGTTTCATTTTGATTTTTATTATTACTCCAAGTTCCTTCTCCATCAGGACAAGCTCTAATAATCGTATAAGCATCTGTCGGCATTTTATCTATCAAATTTGCTATAAATACACTTTTTCCTGAATGAGGTGGTCCACAAAAAACAATTTTCACTTTATTGTCCCCCTATTTCTTATAATTAAGTATATATAAATATTAAACTAATTTTTTTAACCATAATCTATCTATAATAGCTTATCATAAACAGCAAAAAAATACAACAAACAGACCATGTGCAAACATTAAATTTTTGTTAAATTTTTGTTGCAAAAATATTACAAAAAAAAACAGAAAGACATATTATTCTTTCTATTAAATATATTTATTATTCAAAAAATTCTTTTATAGCTCCATTTACTAATCTTGTAAATGAATTTCCTGTTTTTTGATGATATTCATTAAATTTTTTTATATTACTTTTTCTTAACATTAAGTTTCTATGTGTTACAGATTCTGCTTTCGGTTTTGCATAATATGTTGAATCATCAATATTTATTGACTTTGGAATTGTCTTATTATCTCTTTTATACAACTTATCTCTAATGTTCATATTATCACCTTTCACACAGTATTTACAATGTCCTATAATTATTTTTATCAGCCCTATCATCCAATTTTCTATCAAATTGTTCATTTTTATAAAACCAATCTGTCTTTTCATCTTTCGGATTCATCTTTCTATTTTTATCTAACAACAAATCCAATAAAACAGCCAAAGGCAAAATTATACCAATCATAGAAAACATAAATTCAGTACTTTGAGCCAATGTCAAAGTTTCATTTCTAGCCAATATATTTAATTTATTTGTAACATCTCCTCCAAAATATATAGCATGAATAGTAAGATATAATAAACTTCCTATCATTTTTCTCTTTACAATTAATACTACACACAATAATGTTAAAAACAAAATTGCAATTTCAAATGTTTCATTCATTGGAACAATTCCCATAAAGCTTTTTCCTAATTGAGATGCAAGTGTTATTACAATTCTAAGAACCCAAAAAAGCATCATAAAAACTACTAATAAATATGTTGAAAATTTCTTCATAATTTTTCATTCCTTTCATTTCTTTAAAAATATCTACTACTAAAAAAGGACGGATTGTATCCGCCCTATTCTTAAAATTAATCTACAAAATCAAAATCATCTTTAAATTTTTCTTTGAATATTTCAAATACTTTGTTTAATGTATCTTCATCTTCTACACTTACATATGATTCTTCATCTGAATCTTCATCATCATTATCTTCTACTTTTAGTATTACAACTTCACCTTCGTCTTCTTCTCCTTCTTCTGTCATTGGTAATAATACTACATATTCTTCATCATCTAGTTCTATTAAATCTAAAAATTCAAATTTTACTTCGTTTCCATCTTCATCATTTAATATTACTATGTTATCTAATTCGTCTCCTTCATAATTTTCGTCCATAATTTAAAATTCTCCTTTCTTCTAGTAATTCTAAAACAAATACTTTTACTATTTTTAGAATTTACTTTATGAATTACTTATTTCATCAATTTTTATATTTAATAAATTAAATACCGTAATTATAATATCTTATTTTTTAACTTTTTGCAACTATTTTCTAATAAAATATTATTTTTTATTTATATAAGTTTCCAAAATATATACCGCAGATATAGTATCTACAATATCACGTTTTTTATTCTTATTAACATCTAAGAAATTCATAGTTTTATGAGCTGCAACTGTTGTCAATCTTTCATCAACAATTTCTATTTTTATTTTGTTGTATTTACATTTTAATTTATGAATAAATTGTTCAGTTTTTTCTGCTCTTACAGTTTTCTCTCCCTTTAAATTATATGGCATTCCAACTACAAAAGTATCTACTTCATATTTTTCTAGTATTTCATCTAATCTTCTTAAAACTATTTTGTCTGAATTATTTCTTTGAATTGTTTCTAGTCCTTGTGCTGTAATATTCAATGGATCTGTTATTGCAATTCCAACTCTTGCGTCTCCATAATCTATTCCTAATTTTCTCATTTTAATTTCATTCCTTCTTAGATTAATAAGCATTTCAACTATTAATCTTCTAAATCCAATCCTATATAACTTTTTACCATCTTTTCTAGTAATTCATCTCTTTCTATTGTTCTAATTTTGTTTCTGGCATCATTATAACTTGTTATATATGTTGGGTCTCCTGATAGTATATAACCAACAATTTGATTTATTGGGTTATATCCTTTTTCTGTTAGTGCTTCATACACTTCTTTTAATATTTCTCTTGTTTTAGTATTTTCTTCTCTTTCAACTTGAAAGCTCATTGTTTTATCAAAATCCATTATTAGTAACCTCCTTTAAACTAATATTACTATATATTTGTAATATCACTTTCATCTACATTGCAGTTATCTAAGTATTCTTCTTGTTTTTTTAGAACTTCTTCAAGTCCTGTTCCTTTATAATATGTTGATATTGCAAAATTCAATCTAGGGAATGCTGACATTTTGTTGTCTTCATCTTTATTGTCATCATCCATAAATATTTCTGTATTTTCGATTTTTTCTTTTAAATCATTAACAAATTCTGCAACTCCATTTATTTCAACGCCTGAAAAAGCTATTACGAATTTAGGTCCCATATATCTTACAAAAACATACTGATCTGATATATTATTTTTAATATATTCACTTATTTTTTCTATAACCTTATTTCCTAGCTCTCTACAACATTTATGATTAATTTCTTCCAAATTAGTTATTTTGTACATACATATTGTTGAAGTTGTATATTGGTCAATTATTTTTCTTCCTTCACCATACAAGTATTCCTCTGAATATAAACCTGAAAATAAATCTTTTCTAACAATTGATTCTATTGTTTTTTGATGTGCAACTGTTTTTAGTACAGATACTATATTATCCTTTATTACCTCTAAAACAGTTGTATCAACATTATCAAAATCATGTGGCGTTCCACTTTCAATTATCCAATATCCTATGTATACATTATCAATATATAATGGGAAAAATATCGCTGATTTGGCTCTTCCAAATTCCATTTTTTGATATGGTAATCTTTCTTGTTCATTATTTACAGTAACATATTTAGGGGTTGCTTGTGCTATACTATCTTTAAACATATCTACATCTTGTAGTGACTTTAATGAATCCCAATGTTTTTCATCAACATTTGATGCTTTTATTTCATATTCTGCACCATTGAAAACTACAATAGTAGAATATTTTATTTCATATTTTTCAATTAAAATATCATTTATTCTTTTGATTTTATCATCTACTGTTGATGTTTCTCCTATTGTACTCATAAAGTCTTGTACTACTGATAAATTGTTTATTTTTTGATTTATATTTTTATATGTTTGTATTTTTTTGTGTATATTAAGATTATATCCTATTAATCCCAATACTGCTATTATTAATATAACGACTACTACTATTAGCACTTTTTTCCCCCCTATGTTATTTTTTAATATCTATTTTTCATTTGATTTAATGTAGAATTCATACTTGGTGAAAATACTCCACTATTTTTATCTAATGTTGGTGGTACGTATGTTGATTTTCCTGATACTAATGGGTATACCATATTAGATAATTCATTTAAAATTTGTACTATATTTTTTGGATATCCCTTAGTTGATACTTGGCAATTTATTATATTTTCCAAATAAATTGTATAAACTTCTTCATTAAATGGCATTGTTACAAATCTTACTGTATTTTTGTCAAATAATTCTGTCATAAATGACATTGCCGGGTCATTATAATAAGCCATTCCACCAATAATTGTTTTATCATTTATACCTCTAAGTTTTAATACTTTGTTTAATACAATTCTTAATTTGTTTTGGTCTAGTATATTTTTTGATTTTAGTTCTCTTAAAAATGCTGTTAATGGTTGAATTGTTAATATATCAAATGATTGAACCAAATAAATTTCCTGTGTCTTTTCAAAATATTGTACTGGTGTTTCAAAATCACAATCAATCAATACTAATGAATGTTTTTTTAACAATGTTTGTAATATTGTTCCTGCATTTTCTATTCCTTCTGTTTCATCTGGTAATGATGTATATACTGTTAGATTCTTATTTACTTGTATTCCATTTGCATTTCCTTGTATTAAATTTTGAACACTATTCATAGCTATTTTTCTTAGTGCTTCATCATTTTGAGTATAAATATAATATGAATTTCTATTTTTTGTTGTATCTAATATCGCTGTATCTATTCCCATTTTTGATGTTATATCTGCTAAATTATTTACTATAAATGATGTTCCATTTTTGCTTGTTCCTATAAAACAAGCAACTTTTTTATCTGATGTTAATAAATTAGAAATATCTACATTTTCATATGTAGTACTTGTATTTTGCAAACTATTTTCCTTTGGTCTATATACATTATTGTAACTTTCATCTATATTTTCAAATCCAGGTAATACCGTTTCTTCTTTTTTATCATCAGCTTCATCTTCAAATCCAGGTAATATTGTATCCTCTTCTGGTTCATCATTTTCATCTAATCCTGGTAAAACCATATTTTCTTCCTGATTATTTTCAATATTTTCATTTAATCCAGGTAATATTGTATCTTCATTATCATCTATTTCTTCATTTTCATTTAATCCTGGTAAAGTTATATTTTCTTGGTCTTCTATAACTGGATTTTTTCTTGGTCTTCCTCTTCCTCTTTTTGGAGCTGTTGTTTCAGTTTGTTCTGGTAATGGATTTTTTCTTGGTCTTCCTCTTCTTCTTTTTGGTTCTTCTACTACTTCTTCTACTTTTTCTACAACAGGCTCTGCTTTTTCCATCACTTGCTCTGTTTTTTCATCAAACAATTCATCAAATGTATCATCCTCAAACATTGGACCGATTTTTTTCACATCTGTTAATTTTTTTTCTTGCATATTTGTAATTGGTTTAACTTCATTTTTTATTTTAGCCATTTTCTTAGTACTATTCATATTTACAGATGATGGGATTACAACAGGTTTTGAAAGTATTTTCTCTCTATTTCCTGTATCTAATAATTTTTCACTTGGTCCATTGTCATCTTTCTTTTTCTGTTCTTGTGCTCTCAAACTATCTGAAACTCTATTATTAAATGAAATTATTTCTTGATATTTTGGTGATTTTTCCTCTAATACTGCTCTAACGTTTAATGGTAAAAATTTGCTAATTATTCTTAGTTGAACATCATTATATTGTGAAGCAATATTATCAAAACTCTCAACATATCTTTTTTCATCTCTTCCAAGTCTTTTATAATGTGCTAATATATTTTGAATTTCAACTTCACTAACATCATTTTCATTTTCAGTTTGATAAGATACATCTTCTGAATCTATTTTGTAATATGCCTTTGCTTCTTTTTTTAGTCTTGGCTTATTCAATAATTGACATACCATATCAACACTTCTGTCATTTCCTATTAATGCATTGTAGATTCCTATTCCAAATAATTTTACTAACATTTCCTCAGATTTTTCTCTTCTATCAGAGCAAATTAATATTATTGGAATATCATCTCCTTTTAAATTTGATGCTTCATCACTAATACTATCTAATTTATCAAAAATAAATTTATCTATTTGTGAATATTGTGTATTAGTAAATGCTTCCAAATCTTCACTTATTACTATTCTGTCATAGTTTTTATCTTTTTGTAATTCTTTTAGTATTGCATTGAAGTAATATACATTTTTATATGAAATTATCTCTTTATAATTTTTTTGATACCTTTTTACTATTGAGTCTGATATCTCATCATTACTCACTGCAAATAAAACTTTCATTAGTTACCCCCTCCCAAATTTCACAAACATTGCAAATGCTAATGGTAAAACTTGGCATATTATTAATAATGTAACAAAAGTTACAATTAATCCCATTCCTTTTTCAAGTGTATCTAGCTTTCTGATACCTATTACATATTGATGTATAGCACCTATTGCAATTCCTAAGAAACAAAATGGTATACTATATATTCTTACTAAATTTAAAATATATGCAACTAAACCATATGATTCAGAGCCATATTTTTTTTGATAATCTTCCAATGATTTTGTCTGTGTTTCCTTTATCTCTACTAATTTACTCTCTGTTTTTGTATCAATTGCTTTTTCGTCTGCTGATACTTTATTTGTAAAAGTAAATATTCCTAAAATCATTATTAACATTGTAAATACTGCTAATGTTTTTTTCATTATTTTAGCCCCTTTCTTATTATCATAAATTCCCGTATTTTTTTGCGTTTTTTATACTCATATATCATACAATATCTTGCCAAAAATATCAAGGAATTTTACAAAAAAATTACAATTTATTGTATAAATACTGCATATAAGAGAAAACTGCATTTGCCCAATTTTTATCACTTGCATATTTTTTATTAATGCCACCTAATGTTGGTCCATTATAATAAGTTCCAACAGCTTTTTCTCCGCCATAAATGCTTGTACCAGCCGGATTCAAATAATATTTAACAAATACCCTAGCTAGTAAATCTATGCTTTCTGAATAATTTGAAAAATTATAAGCACCATTATATGGATTTGAATCATATGCTCCATATCCAAATAAATTATTTTTTTGTATTGCTATTTTTGATGTTCCCCATGCACTTTCATGTATTCCTACTGATGCAACAAATATACCATTTATATTGTATTGTTTTTCTATATAATAAAAATATTCAGCATTATTTTCAAATATCTTATTCTTGTCTTTTCCATCTGACAACACCTTTTTAAATTGTTCTAATGTTAATCCACTTGGTTTATTTAATTGCATATTTATATTAAGTGTTGATATTAATTGTTCTTTTGTTTTTGTTGAAGCAATTGACTCTTTTTGTTCTTCATTTAAATTTGGATTTATATATATTGTACATTCAGATTTTACCCAACCTGTTATATTTTGACATGATATTTTATACCAATTTTGTGAAATTTCTAAAACTTTAATTTCATCATTTTTCTTCAATGTTGTTATTTTTCTGCTTTCTTCTTCCGTTTCCGCTCTAACAGCCAATTCATCTGATGTCACATAAATTAAATCTCCAACTTTTACTTTATAATTACTTGTATAATTTGCACCACCTATTTCTATTATTTTGTTTGCTGACGCTTTTGTTATTGTTGCATTTATTTGTTCTTCTGATATTTTATTTCCATCTTTATCATATGTTGTTTTTATTGTTATTTCTTGTTTTCCAAGTCTTCCCTCTTGCACTACAACTGATATTCCTTTTGGTATATCTTTATTTGTTCTATATTGTGTCAAATATTCTAATATTTCTTCTTTTTTTGTTATTTCTTCTGTTTGTCCATTATTTGTATTATCATTAATTATTTGTTCTATATCTATTTTATTTGCATTGCTTATTTCTTCATTATTTTTTATATTCTCTGTTTCTATATTTTCCTGTTTTTGACTAGCCACTGTCTCTTTTGCATATGCTTTATTTATTGGAAAATACATGTTCCAAAACATTATTGTGTATAATATTATAAAAAATCCAAATGAAATACATATTATTGTTTTTAGAGTTATTTTTATCTTATTTTCTTTTGTTTTCATATTATCACCTATGTTTATTTTAATATTTATGTATTTTTTTGTCAATGGAAAAAAATTTTGATTAGAGTATAATTCATTGAAATTTTTAGTTAAATTTATAGTAATTTTAGGCATTTTATGGTATAATATTAAGGTATTAGAAATAGAAATTTTAGGAGGACTTTATATGTCTAATGAAGAAAATTATATAATTGAAAATGAAATAACTGATACCACAAAAAAACAAGAATATTGGAATACTGGAATTGGATTAAATAAGGTTGATAATTTAGAGCCTTCTAAATATTTATTAGATTTATCCCAAAAAAATATTAACGGAGAACTAAAATATTATGAAGTAGAAAACTTATTAAAAAGCTACTATGAAACTCAAAATTCTAATGACATAAATATTCAAAAAGAAAAAGAATGTGATTTAGTTTCTTTAAGAATAGCTCAATTGTTAGAAGATAAAAGTTTTGGATTTAGCCCTATTACTTTAAAGAATATTCATAAATACCTATTTAAAGATATTTATGATTTTGCAGGCAATTATAGAAATTATAATATTACCAAAAAAGAGGATATCCTAAATGGAGACACTATAAAATATGTAAATTATCAAGATATAGAAAGTTATTTTGATTATGATTTTAAAGGAGAAAAGAATTTTGATTACTCAAAACTAAATAATGATGAATTAATAAAACATATTGCAAGATTTACTTCAAGCATTTGGCAAGTACATCCATTTGGAGAAGGCAATACTAGAACTACGGCAGTTTTTATTGAAAAATATCTTAACAATATGGGATTTAACGTTAATAATGACATGTTCAAAGAATATAGTTTATATTTTAGAAATGCTTTGGTAAGAAGTAACTATGGAAATATTCCAAAAGGAATTTATCCTACATTTGATTATTTGGTAATGTTTTTTGAGAATTGGTTACAAGGAAAAAATAATAAACTTAAAAATAAAGAATTATATATTAAAGAATTATTTGAAAATGAAAATGATAATAAATAATAAGCAGGATTAAAATATATTGCCAGTTGCATATTATTATCCCCCATAGTACTCTTTGTACTTGGGGGATTTTTCATTTTATTTACAATCATTCATATAAAATTTCTTTTCTGCTAATTTATCTTGAACTCCTCTTAGTACCTCTCCAAATCTTTGGAAATGTACCACTTCTCTCTCTCTTAAATATCTTAATGGGTCTATTACATCTGGATTATCTCTACATAAATCTATTAATTTTTCATACGTAGCACGTGCCTTCTGTTCTGAGTAGTATTCAATAGTGCAACT
>FR901876.1 GCA_000438255.1 Clostridium sp. CAG:389 | reverse complement strand
AAGAAAAATCGTTCGACAAATTATGACATAATTTAGTTCTATTATTTTATTATATATGCTTGTTCTGCTGTACTTCCATCTCCTGAATTCTCTGTGTCTATTTGTACATTAGATTTTAAAGTTATTACTGGTCTGAAAGCATATGTTAGAAGACGTTCTTCACCACCAGAATAATATAAATAGTTAGCACTAACATTACCAGAGTCCACAATGCGAACATTGAAACCTACATCATTATAGTTAGCATGTAAACATCGAGATGATATCCAATATGTTGAATAATTGCTTCCTCTATTTATAAATAAATTATAATATATTGAATTTGAAAAATCATCTTCTACCATTGACTTACCCCAGTATGTTTGAATCATTTTTAGGCTTATTTCTGCTTGTGTTTTTGTTTCATTTAATAGTTCTGGTTGCTCACTTAAATCAAGTTCATTTCCTTGTATTTCATCTACCCATCCTGTTTTTTCTTTTTTAAATATGTTTGGGTAAGTTCTATGAGAAGTATCTGTATATATTTTTGTTCCTCCATATTTTCCTGTGTCTACATTTGTGTTTTCATATTGAGTATAATCATATGTTAAATAATTTTGTATATCTTCAATCTTTAAATTTTGTACTTTACTTGCTAATTTTAAATTACTATATAATTCTTTACATGTGTCATCTATCAATTTTACTGCATTGTTATATCCTTTATAGCTTGAAAGTGCTATTTTTGAATTAGTTGCTTCTTCACTTATTAATCTCACTTGTCCATCTTTAACATCAAGTACTCTCCAATTTAGACTTTCCTGTGTTAATGTTGATGTTGTATTATCAGAAGAACCTGAATAAGTACTTAATTCTTGTAAAATTGTATCTGTACTCGCTGTATCAGGAGTATATTTAACGTAATCTCCTATTTTTATTGTTCCATCGTTTACTTTATCAACTAATTTTTCTTCTGTTTTACCATCATTTGATAAATATTTATTTATCTCATCTTCATATTCATTTAAAACTTTTCCTTGCTCTGCTTCCGCTTTTTTGTCTACTAATTTTTCTTCTTTTTTATCATTATTAGACAAATATTTATTTATTTCATCTTCATACTCATTTAGTCTTTGCCCTTGCTCTGCTTCTGCTTTTTCTGTTGCATTTTGTGCAGCTTTCGCATTCTTAAATAATCCTTGGTTTGTTAGTGCTGATATTGATATTCCTGCTAATATTAATAGAATTATAATTGTTATTACTAGTGCTATAAGGGTTATACCTTTATTTTTATTTTTTAGCATTTTATAAATTCTCATTTATATTTGATTATTTTATTATATATGCTTGTTCTGCTGTGCTTCCATCTCCTGAATTTTCTATATCTATTAAAACATTAGAATTTAGTGTTATGATTGGGCGGAAATGATTGGATGGTTTTCCTTCTCCACTATCTGAATCAGATAATCCTTGTCCTCCAACACCATTGGAATTTACAATACGAGCACAGAATGTAGCAAAATAAGAATCAGAATTTATACAACGTGATGAAATCCAGTATGTTGAATAACTTTCTCCATTGTTTATAAATAATTCATAATATTCAATATTTTTAAAATCTTCTGTTGCTAACTTTTTATTCCAATAGATATATTTTATTTTTAATGGATTTGCCTGCGATTTTGTTTTTTGATTTATTAGCTCATTTTGCTCGCTTACATTTAATTCTGTTCCACTTTGTTCTTTTTCTTTCTCGAATATGCTTGGATAATATTTATGGTTTGGAGTAAATATTTTTCCATAATTAGCATCAATTTTTGAATAGTCTTTTTCTATCATTTTATCTTGTATATCTTCTATTTTTATGTTTTGTACTTTACTTGCTAATTGTTTATTTGTATATAGTGTATTACAAGTATCATCTAATAATTTTACTGCATTATTATATCCATTATATCCATATAATGTTATTTTACTTGTTGTTGGTACTTCACTTATTAATCTAACTTGTCCATCTTTTACATCAAGACACTTATTAATCTCACTTGTCCATCTTTAACATCAAGTACTCTCCAATTTAGACTTTCCTGTGTTAATGTTGATGTTGTATTATCAGAAGAACCTGAATAAGTACTTAATTCTTGTAAAATTGTATCTGTACTCGCTGTATCAGGAGTATATTTAACGTAATCTCCTATTTTTATTGTTCCATCGTTTACTTTATCAACTAATTTTTCTTCTGTTTTACCATCATTTGATAAATATTTATTAATCTCCCCTTCATATTCGTTTAAAATATTTCCTTGCTCGGCTTCCGCTTTCTCTGTTGCATTCTGAGCCACTTTTGCATTTTTAAATAATCCTTGATTTGTTAATGTTGATATTGATATTCCTGCTAGTATCAATAAAATTATGATTGTTATTACTAGTGCTATAAGGGTTATACCTTTATTTCTACTTTTTATCATTTTATAAACTCTCCTTCGTATTTTTTATTATTTTATTATGTATGCCTGTTCTGCTGTACTTCCATTTCCAGAATTTGCTGTATCTATTTGTACATTATTATTTAATGTTATGATTGGGCGGAAATGACTGGATGGTTTTCCTTCTCCACTACCTGAATCAGATAATCCTTGTCCTCCAACACCATTGGAATTTACAATACGAGCACAGAATGTAGCAAAATACGAGTCCGAATTTATAAAACGAGAAGACATCCAATATACAGGATAATTGCTTCCATTATTTATAAACAATTCATAATATTTACTATCTTTGAAATCATTTGCTGTCATAGCCTTATTCCAATATGTATATTTTACTTCTAATGAAGTAGCTTGTGTTTTTGTTGTTTGATTTATTAATTCTGTTTGTTCACTTAGTCCTAATTCTGTTCCGGCAGTTCCGTTTACTTTTTGCTCTTTTTCTTTTGTTAATATATTGGCATAATATTTATTTGTTGGTGTAAATGTTTTTCCATAGTTTGAATCAAATTTTGAATAATCTGTTTCAACCATCTTATCTTGTATATCTTCTATTTTTAAATTTTGTGTTTTGCTCGCTAATCTTGAATTATTATATAATGAGTTACATGTATCATCTAGTAGTTTTACTGCATTATTATATCCATTATATCCTTTTAATGTTATTTTTGATGTGGTTGGCACTTCACTTATTAATCTTACTTGTCCATCTTTTACATCTAATATTCTCCAATTTAAATTTTCTTGTGTTAGTGTTGATGTTGTATTATCAGAAGAACCTGAATATGTATTTAATTCTTGTAAGATTGCGTCTGTGTTTGTTTTATCTGGTGTGTATTTTACGTAGTCCCCTATCTTTATTATTCCCTCTTTTACATTATCTATTAAATTTTCTTCTATTTTCCTATTATTTGATAAATGTCTATTGAGTTCATCTTCATATTGATTTAATATTTCTTGTTCTTCCTTTTGTGAATTCTCTGTTCTATTTTTTGCTTCTTTTGCATTTTTAAATAATCCTTGATTTGTCAAAGCTGATATTGATATTCCTGCTAATATCAATAAAATTATGATTGTTATTACTAATGCTATTAATGTTATTCCTTTGTTTTTTAACATTAATGTTTCCTCCTTTGTATTTCATCTCATATTAAAGGTCCCTAAAATCAAGTATATCATTTTAGAAAACACTCCTTATCATTTTATATTTTACATTTATCAAAAATAAATGTCAATAATTTTTGTTTTTTTGTTATATTTTTACATGTGCTTGATATTATATTAAATATAAAAATCCCCTTATGTTTTGGGCATAAGGGGATTTTTTACATACCTGTAACAGGCAGTTTTTTGACATTTTCTACTTTATGAGAAATTTCTTGTTTTGTAATATTTGGTTCTTGTTCTTCCTCTTCTTTAAAAGAATTATTTACTATAATTGTAAATTCCTCATTAAAGTTGATATCAATTTCAAACATTTCATTACTTAATAAATATCCTTCTTTTGCATTAACTTCTCGAATATAATATTTTCCGGGTAGTAAGTTTGTAATCTCTATTTCTCCTTTTGAATTAGTTTTTAAATTAGCATAAATTACATTTTTATTACTATCCATAACATTAAATTCTACATTTTCTAATCTTTTTTTTGTTTCTTCGTCTTGTTTTATTATTTTCAATTTTGTTTCATTTTTATAAAACTTATCTTGTGATTTTGCACTTGCATCCTCATATGTTGCAGCAGTTAACGCATAATCTTGATATGAAGTATTTGGTGCTTGTCCGTATAATACTGGCTTAGTATTTATCTTTGTTTGTATTTCTATGTTAAAATTATTTTCCTTTGTAAGATTTTTTATTGGAATTAAGATTTTAAATTTTTCTTCTGATGAAAATTCTGTTTTTTCATTATTATTAATATCTGCTATTCTTATGCCTTCCGGAAGTTCTTCATCTACTTTTGTTATTTGAACTTTATAGTTTGAAATTGTTGTTCCTGCTTTTATTGAATATATTTTTGAAACATAATTCTTATCTTTATTGTCTATATCAAATACTTCTTGCTCTTTTATAATGTTTACATTATTTGATATTTGTGTTTCGTTACAGTTTTCAGCATCTGCTAAAATTTGTTTTATTGCTCTTACTGTTCTATTTCCCGCTTCTCCTATTCCTGTGTATCCATTTGGATCATTTCCATGTATGTAACAATATATTGCTTGCTTTGTAGCAGAAAATGCTTCTTCTTTATTACTACATCCTAATTGTTCTATTGTTTTATATGGATATCCATTTATAATAATTCTCCACAATTTTACATCTGAAATTGCTGATTGTACTGATACTGAATATGATAACTCATCATTTACTCCGTGTTTTGTTTTATCTAAACAATATGCAGGATAATTTACTCCATCTTTTGTGTAATATGCATAATATGTTTTTATATATATTCCTTTATAAATTAATAAACTTCCACAATTTCCACCTGAAACTATATCTGTTGCATTTAAATCCACAGCCTGCACAGAACTAAACACTAACATGGCATTTAGAACAAAAAAACTTATTATTGATAAAAATCTTTTTATTTTTTTTATTTTCTTTTCCTCCTATTATTCTTATATTTTTCTATTATTTACTTTAAATTTTTTCTTTTGTATCTTAGTTCTCTTTTTCAATTGCTTGTATACATCTTCTGTATTCCGGTTCATTCTCTACACAAGTTATTAATGTTATTTTATTCTCTTTCGTGTTTTCTAATGGTTCCCAATCTATATCTGCTATTATTTTGTTTTCTGTTACTAAATAAGTTTTCTCAAATTCAAAATATTTATAAATAATTTCGTCTCCTTCTTTTAGTTTTTTTATGTCTGCAAAATAATTAACAGGATATCCTCTATTATGTGCCGCAAGCCCTACATTACCACTTGTTTTTGTTGTTTCTTCAAAATGACCAACAAATTTATCCATTACTTCTTTTCTTGTGCCTTCCGATATTTCTGCTTCTAACGATATTTTGGGGATTGTTATCTTCCAGTTTACATTTTTTATTTTTTCTTGTATTTCGTTAATGATTTGTTCATCATTATTATTTTGATTTTTGACTAAGGGTATGTTTTCTTTTGTTTCTTGATTAATATTGTTTGAGTTTAATTCTACTAATACCAAATTTCTTTTAAATAAATTTGAGATAGAGTTTATATTTATTTTATTTGGTGTTATAGAAATTTGATTAGTAAATGAAAATATTATTATTGTGATAATTAAACTTACAATATTAACATATCTTTTGGTGTATCGTATCATTCATACTTTTCACCCGCCTTTTAGATTTTCTTTTTTTGGATAATTTTTTCGAAAAAATTTTTTAGATTTAAAAACACTTTCGTGTTATTTGATAAAACCATAATTATAATACTACATTTATATCTATTTGTAAAGAACTTTTCATCGCAATTTTCGACATAATATGACATGAAAAGTGAGACAAATTAGGACTGTCCCACTTGTCTCACATCTAATTCAAAATAGAATTCAACTCCATTTTCTAAATTTCTAACTCCATATTTATTATCATAATTTCCCATAATAGCTTTTACAAATGCAAGTCCTATTCCTGTGCCACCATCTTCTCTATGTCTAGACTCATCAGCCTTATAAAATCTATTCCAAATTCTATTTAGATTTTCCTCTGATATTTTATCACCTGTATTAAAAACTTTAATACATACTTTATTTTTTTCTTTGTTTATTTCATTTGATATTCTAATATATTTCTCGCCATCTATTTCTTTGACATTTTTTATTGCATTTGTTAAATAATTTGTTAAAACTTGTTCAATGTAGAAATCATCTGCAAATACTTGAATATCTCCAATGTTGTCAAACTTAATCTCTGCTTGTTTTTCATCTATCATAACTTGTGTTTTTCTAATTACTTCTTTTTCAAGTTCTAATATGTTAAATTCTTTATTATTAAATTCTCTTTTTCCATATTCTAGTTTCATTAATTCTAATAGTTGTTTTACTAATTTATCCATTTTATTTGTTTCATCTAGAATTACTTCTGCATAAAATTTTCTACTTTCTTCATCACTATTTACATTCTCTAATAGACCTTCACTATATCCTTGTATTAGCGCTATTGGTGTTTTTAACTCATGTGATACATCTGATATAAATGTTTTTCTCATTTCGTCTATTTTTGATTTTTCTTCAATGTCTCTTTCTAGTTCTATATTACTGCTTCTTAGTTGTTTTATTGTTCTTTCTAGTTTGTCTGACATTGTGTTTATACTTCTTCCTAAATTATTTATTTCATCTCTTGCATTTGTTACTTGATATTTTTGGCTGAAGTCTAAGTTTGACATTTTCTTTGCTATGTTGTTTAATTCTAGTATTGGTTCTGTGAATTTTTTTGATACTATTGTTACCATTATTGAGGCTATTAATATAGTAAATCCTGCCATCATTAATAAGAAATTATTTGATATGCTTACACTATCTTGGATAGAGTTTAATGGTATTCTTATATATAAGAAATATCCATTTTCCATTTTTCCAGATAGCATCATATATGTTAATCCATTCTTAATATCTCTTTGTTTTTTTATTGTATAATTATCATTTGATTCTAGTTCTTTTCCACCACTTGTATTAATTCTGTCTAGTATGTCATTTATACTTCCTATTACTGTTGAAAAGTTTTTATTTGTTGTGTATAGATTTATTCCGTTATTGTCTTTTATTAAAATGTCAAAATTGTTTTTAATTGATAATTTTTCTAGTTCTGTTTGTATATCATTATCTTGTCCTGGTGTTTTGTAGTAATTATTTATTGATTCATATACTGTTTTTAATGTGTTTTGTTTTTTATATAGATAGAATTTTTCTAGTGCAAAATTGTTTACTACTATTAAAAATAATATAATTAGTAATATTGTTGAGCTTAGTGTCATAAATAGTTTTGCTTTTACTGATGATAGTATATCTTTTATTTTATTTAATTTCAAATTTATATCCCACGCCTCTCATTGTTTTTATATATTTTCCTCTTTTTCCCAATTTATGTCTAATTTTTTTTATATGACTGTCTATTGTTCTTGAATCTCCATAATAATCATAGTTCCATACATTGTTTAAAATTTTGTCTCTTGAAAGTGCTATGTTTTCATTTTCTACTAGATATATTAATAGTTCGTATTCTCTTAGGCTTAATTCTAATACTTTGCCGTCTACTGTTACGGTTCTTCCTTCTTTGTCTATTTCTATTCCACCATAATCTTTTACTTCTTTTGTCTCTCCCTGTGTTCTTTTTAGTATTGCTTCTACTCTTGCTACTAGTATTTTAGGGCTGAATGGCTTTGATATATATTCATCTACTCCTAGTTCAAATCCAAATAGTTCATCTTGTTCTTCTCCTCTTGCTGTTAGCATTATTATTGGTACTTTTGATGTTTGTCTTATTTGTCTTAATACAGACCATCCGTCTAGTTTTGGCATCATTACATCTAGTAGTATTAAATCTATTTTTTCTGAGTTTTCTTCAAATACTTGTAATGCTTTTTCTCCGTCTTCTGCTTCTAATATCTTGTATCCTTTTGCTGTCAAAAAGTCTTTTATCAGTTTTCTCATTCTTGATTCGTCATCTACAATTAATATACATTTATCCATTTTTTTCTTTCCCTTCACTTTACTCTGTGTTTCTGTTCACAGTTTTATGTTATTGATAATATATTTTTTTATTATACTGTTTTTTTGTGACTTTTTTGTGTCTATTTTCTGTTTTTTATTTTACTACATAGTTTTTCAAATTGCAATACCATTGATTTTATGTGTTTTTTGTATTATAATATATTCGTTACTATATAGTTTTAGATTCTGAAAGGAGTTACTTATGAAGTTCTTGGTAGGTTTTGTTATAGGAATTATCTTTCTTGCTATGTTCATTCATTTTTTTAACAAGTTTGAACCAAATTTTACCTCAAAAGATCATGGGAATGGTGGCCCACGGACAGATGGTATGATTATATTATTATATGTTGTTTCGGCATCTGATGGTATCTTCATAACTTATTGTGCATATAACTTCTTAAAATTTTTATATGTATTGACCACTATTCACCATTAAGTAACACAAAGAGGTCCCCCGTAGGGACCTCGCTTATTTTTTTACAAATACTGTTTTTGTATCATATGCCAATTCTACATTTTCTTCTCTTAAAATTTGCATAATTTTAAAATTAATTTTTTCTTTTTCCTCTAAAAAGCTTGCATAGCTTACTGAGTTAGTATAACTACAAACTAGTATATTTATTCCGTTATCTGTTATATTATCAAATCTTACCATAACAGAATCATCAATTACATCATCGTGTTGAATTAACATTTCTTTTATTCTTTTTTGTACTATCTGTACTTTTTCTATTGGTGTATCTAATTCCAAACATAAATTTACTTTGTTTCTTCTTTTTTCCATTCTACTCCAATTTATTATTGAATCACTTGCAATTACTGAGTTTGGTATGTTTACAACAGAATTTTCGAATGTTCTTACTCTTGTACTTCTAAAAGTAATATCTTCTACTGTACCTTCATATTTTTCAACTTCTATCCAATCTCCAACTACAAATGGTTTGTCTAAAAAGATCACTAAACCACCAAATAAATTTTTTGCAGTATCTTGTGCTGCAAGTGTTATTACAACACTTCCTAATCCAAGTCCTGCTACTAATCCATTTAAATTAACACCTAAATCTGTTATTATTATAAAACCTGCAATTATGTATATTATGACTCTAATAGCTTTTAATATAAATCTTAGCATTGAGTCTTCTACTTCTGGATTCATTTTGTCTTTTAGCCTATTAACCAAACTACTATTTGTTGTTAAACTATTTGCTATTCCATTTGCAGATAATATTATAATAGCAATTTTAAATAATTCATCTATTTTACTATTTATCCATACTCCTGTATTTAGTGGTTTTCTTATAAATAACAGTGCTAAATAAATTCCTAATACTACATAAAATACTTTTAGAGGTGCATAAAATGCATTTTTTCTTATTTCTTTTTTATTTTTTGTTTTTGGTTTAAAAATTCTTACTGTCATATATGCCAAGCTTTTGCTTAAACATCTAAATAATATATATATTAAGATTGCTATACCTATATCTATTACTTGACTCATTTGTATTCCTTTTATTGTTTCCGCAAATTCTCTTATGTTTTCCATATATTTCTCCTTTTTGCCATTTTATCCCATATAATCTCTTAATTTTTTGCTTCTACTTGGATGTCTTAATTTTCTTAATGCTTTTGCTTCTATTTGTCTTATTCTTTCACGAGTTACATTGAATTCTTTTCCAACTTCTTCTAG
>FR901875.1 GCA_000438255.1 Clostridium sp. CAG:389 | reverse complement strand
ATAGAAAGATTCTTACTGAACTGTAACTATAAAAATTTGATAATATTAAGGTGATTTTTGATGATAAAAGAAAAAAGAAAATCTAAGAATTTAACTCAGGAAGAAATGTCAGAAAAATTAGGCATATCTCTAAGACAATATGTCAGAATAGATAATGAAAAAGCTTTTCCTAGAAGAGATATTTTAAAAAAATTAATTACAGAATTAGACTTAACCAACGAAGAAATAGGAGAATATATAAAAAATATTACAGAAAATTACGCTTAAAACCTAATATATTAATTTTTAGTACGCTTAATTTTACAATATATTGATAAAAATAGCCATGTTTTATACCACATGACTATTTCTTTATTTACTTGAAATATGTATATTTTCAATCTTAGCACCCATTTCTCTTGAAACAATATTTTGAATCTGTGCAACTTTTTCAGCAGTTAACTGTTCATCTTTAACAACAATACTTACACTATCACCATTAGCAAATATAACACTATCTTCAAATCCTTTTGTTTTAATTAAATTCTCACAAATCATAATACTATTTTTAGTATCATTTATTTTTTTTATTTCTTCTGTTGCAGATTGTTTCTGTGTTTCCAAAGAATTATTACTATTTAAAATTTTTTCATATGTTTCTAACATTTGTGAATACATTGTATCCCTTTCCAATTTAGATGTTGAAAAATAATCATCATTATTTTTCTGAATATCTTTACTTGTTGTTTCTAAACTTTCACTTTCAGATATATCACTTTTACTTATAGTATTACTAATATCTAAGTCATCACTTACAACATTACTACTAACAAGTTGAGCATCTCCAATATTAGCCATTTTATCTAATTCTTCTTCTGAACTTGCAGTTTGGACTGCACTTCTAAAATCTCCATCTGCTGTAAAATTCAAATATCCTGCTACAATCAACATTAAAGCAATAACATATATTACAACTTGATTTTTTTTCATAAATTTCATAAAAAAACTCCTTTCCTTTTATAATTTTTAATAAAAATATTTTAATTTCCCTGAAACACTTGAATTTTATGAGTAGCAAGTCCTGTTGCCGCTTCTACTGCTTGAATAATGCTGGTTTTTATATTTATATCAGATGCTCCTTTTGCAGTAATAATAGCTCCCTCAATTTTAGGTTCAACAGTTTTCTGAACAATTGGTGTTTTGTTTCCATTTTGTTCTTGGTAAACAACCTCTTTTTGAGAATCTGTTTGTTCCACTTTTCTAACACCACCAGATTTATCAGTTTCTTCTGTTGTACTTGTTTTAGAGTTTTCATTATACATTGCAACAGTTTCAGAAGTTTCTGAATAATTAATGAAAACCTTTACATTCCCAACACCATTAATATTTGATAATATATTCTCTAATCTTTCCTCTAAATTATTATTAGTAGTATCTTGACTTGTTTCTCCACTATTCTGAACACTTTTAGTTGTTGCAAGCTGTTTTCCTGTCGAATTAGTCATATTTTTATTTGAGTTCTTGTCTCCACTCCAAACATAATTTATTATAACTACTGTAATTATTAAAACAACTACTAAAAAAACTAAATTTTCAATTTTTCTTTTATTATTTCCTTGATTTTCATCATTTCCGATAATTTTTTTCAGCTTATTCTTAAACATTTTTCACTCACCCCATATTCTTTTATCAAAAATTGTTTTACAATTTTTATATCATTTTTAGTTATATTTTGATTCTGTTGTTCACTTTGAGTTGATTCATCACTTGAATTATCTTGATTTTTAGATACATTTATTTCAACCTTTTGGATTTTTTGTATTTCATTGACTATCTTTTCTTCTATGTTCATTTTTTCATTACTTTGATTCTCATCATTCTCATTACTGTTATCTTTTTTTTCCTTAATCTTTATTGTTATTAATTCTATCCCTGTATCATTACTAGATATATGTGCCTTTACATCACAGTCCTCTACTACATATCCTTCTTCATCTAGTTTTTGCACAATATCATTTTCAAGTTTTTGTTTATACAATTCATCTAATCTACTATCCATTGATTTTTGATTAACATTTTCACTTTCGGCTGATGTCTCAACAGAATATTGGTTATATAAGTCCTCTACATTAAATTTAAGTTCATTACTATTTTCTATAAAAGGTTCAATTATGCTAAACAATATATATAATCCCATAACCATTTTCACATATTTTTTTGTTTTATTATTTGGAAGTAACATCTCTAATATTGACACAACAATTAATGCTAAACACAGATTTTTAACCCATGAACTTAAAAAATTAATCATATTACTATTCTCCTATAATTGCATAACTATATTTTTAAATATTTTGATTTACCTGAACATCATCCCAGTGTTTGACATCTTTACTAATAATGTTGTTCCTATAATTACCATAAATGTTACAGTAACCAAAATAGCAAGTAAAATTTTAAAAATATCACCAATTTCATCTAAAAGTTTTACAATTTTACTATCTGCAATAACTTCACTTATACTAGCAACCAATTTATAAGAAAATGTCAAAACTGTAAGTTTTAAAATAGGCATAATACATATTCCTATAATAACTATTACTCCAACAAAACCAACTGCATTTTTCAAAATCAATCCACATCCAAGCACACTATCAACAACATCGCCTAATATTTTTCCTACAATTGGAACAGCAGAACTTACAATTGCCTTTGCCGTTTTTGCGGTTATTCCATCAACAGAACTTGCAAGAGTACCTTCAAGTGAAACAACTCCAACAAAAATTGTTAACACTATTCCTAAAAACCATATAGTGGATGATTTTAAAAATTTCGATATTTTATCAATTTGCACTCTATCTGATATTTTTGAAATTATGCTTATTGATGTTATTATCAATATTATAGGCATCAATATATCTTGAATAAGATTTCCAATAAAATTTATCATAAATAAAATTATTGGTTCTAGTATACTTGTAGTTGTTATACTTCCTGTATATAACATCAATGAAATAAGTACTGGTATAAGTGTATTCATAAATCCAATTAAATTTGTAGTTGTATCTTTTACTAATGTAATTATGTCAGAAAAGTTTGACATAATTACTGTTATAATTGCTATATATTGAACATAATATATTAATTTAGAAATATTATCATTTTCAAGACTCTCACTTATAGATTTTAATATGCTATGTATAATTATAATAGCTAATATACATGCTAAACTTTTTACTCCATTTTGTACTTCATTTCCTAATTTACTCAATATTTTTTTGTATATATTTGAATTATCAATTTCTCCTTTTATTGCTGAATTTAAAATATCGCTTATATCTATATCTTCAAAAAACTCCCCTGTATATTGCTTAGAATTTTGTATAAATGAACTTATTCCAAATGTTTTTTCTTGACTTTCTAATTCATTTTCATCTATACTTATTGCACTCTGTGTATTTGAAATATCATTTGCACAATATGATTTTCTTGGACTTAATACAGATATTACCATTATAATTATCATTAGTATTATCTTCATTTGTTTATTCACATTTGTTTTACCTCCTTTTTGAATGTAATAAAAAAGTTCAAGTTTCAAAACATATAGGTAGCGATACTATAAAAGAGATTCTTACTGAACTGTAACTTTGTTATGGCAATATTTTCAATATAATTTCCAATAAACTCGAAATTATAGGTATTGACATAGAAATAATAATAATTTTGCTCCCAATTTCAATTTTACTAGCAATTGCAGCCTCACCAGAATCTTTACATACACTTACAGCAAATTCCGATAAAAAAGCAATTCCTGTAATTTTTATAAGTAATGCAATAAATTGAGTATTAATAGAAAACTTGTCTTGTATTGATTCTATCAGATTTACTATTCCAGTTAATCTATCCATAACAAGGAACAAAATCAATACACCTGTTAATATACTTATAAATATTGTATATTCTGGTCTATATTGTTTAAGCATAATTATTATAATTAAAGCAATTAAAGCAATTCCTATTATTTTAATAATTTCCATTACTCTTCCATCCTTATTTTTTAGTAGTTACTTATCCCTATCTTTTTATAAATTAAACAAGGTCCTTACTGTATCAAACAAACCACTTATTTCTTTAATTACCATTGTTAAAACAATAACTAATCCAGCAAGAGTTGTCATCATTGCTTGATCTTCTCTACCAGCCCTCACCAAAACTTGATATAATACTGCTACCAAAATTCCAATTGCAGCTATTTTAAACAATAAATCTATACTCATAAAAAATCCCCCTAATCTGATTTTATTTTTAGCTATTTACATTAAAATAATTACAATAGCCATTCCTATACTCATTCCTAATTTTTTATACAATTTTTCATTTTTATTTTTTTCTTCTTGTGCTTGTCTAATTTGTTCATCCAAAAAGCTTTCTGTTACCTCAATTTGACTAAGTTGTCCATCAACATCAGTTATTCCGAAGCAACTTAGAAAGTGTCTTTATAGCTTGCTTGTCCTCGTAATTTAAATTACCTGAAAAATTATCAACAGCATTTTCCCAAGCTATACTTGCAGATGTATCTCCCATTTTCAAAATAGTTTCATTAAATAATTTTGCAATATTTTTATTTGAATTTTCAGCTATTTGCTTAAAAATTTCCGGTATAGGTTCATATGTAAATTTTATTTTTGATTTAAATATATTTAGTGCATTTTTCATTTCTTCAAGCTCGTCTAATCTAAATTTATATTTTTGGGATATGTATTTTCCAATTAGTGTTGCACTTAAAAACACCAAAAAGAGCATACAATATTTAATAAACTGCATTTTTATTCTCCTTGCATTTATTTTTTAATATTATATGCTCTTATTTTTATTTTAGAACTAATTATTTTTATTGTACCCATTCAAATGAATTTGACAAATTATTTGCCTCTTTTTCAATAGCTGTTTCATCATCTAAATTAAAACTATATGCTGTAATACAAGCCAAATTGTCTCCATTTAAAATATAGTAATAGTATAATATTTCACTTGGTGATTGATTATATTCTATTCTTATTTTTAATAAGTCATAATTTTTTGAAGTTTTCAATATTTCCATATTTATTAAATCTGGTTTGTCATCTGCATTTTCAAGATTTTCTTGTACTGTTGTTTTTATATCTTCTATATTGTTTACACTTGTTGTATCCAATTTATCATAATATACATTTATTCCTGCTGGATAAGATGAATAATCGTCTTCTTCTATTTCATTATTTGAATCCAATACAGGCATGTTGTTAATATATTTATAAAAATTCCATTCGTTTTGATATTGTGATTGTCCTTTTGACCAATTTTTCTGTATTGCAAAATTTATATTTGAGTCTTGATATGTTACTGTTGTATCTGATTTTTCAATTATTGTTACAATCATAACTAATACAATCAAAATAAGTAATACAATTAATGATATTTTTTGTAATTTTGACATTTTTTTATAATTGTTTGTGCCATTTTCATCATCTTCTGAATAATAATATTTTCCTTTATATTTTTTGATAATTCCCATTTGTTTTAAATAATTAAAAGAATATTTGGCTTTTCTTTTGTCATCAATTTCTGCAATAACTTCATCTTTAAGCATTGCCTTTTCTGGTGCTGTTGCTTCATATTTTGTAAAAATAGGTTTTATCAATTCAATTGTTGCTTTTTTTATTTCATTTGCTTTTTCTTTATTATTGAAATTTAGTTTAACATCTTGTCCATCATTGTTTTCTAATTGTTTTTTAATATTTGCTGTTACAATACTTGCTCCTAATATTGTAAATATTAATGAAATAATAAAATCTTTCATCATTGCTGTTGCAAATTCACCATTTTCATATAATCTACTTATATTAGTTAAATTTACAGATATTCCTTCGTTTGCAATTAATAATGTTGGAATTATTACTAATGTGGTTACTGTTACAATTACAAGAGCTATTCCCATCAATATAACTGGTAATTTTTTGTTAATTTTTCCTTTTGCTATTTTGTATCCATATAACTCACCTGCTGCTATTAATGCTGCTAATATGGAAAACATCATTTCTCCATACACATATACTAATATCCATGGTATTGTTGCTATAACTCCTCCTACAATTGCCCCTAGTATTCCTGTTAAATAACTACCTTTACTTGATGTTTCTTTTTTGATTGGTTCTTGTTCCATATTTTTTCCCCCTCTTCTTTTGATATTCCAAATATATCATATATTTCTATCTTTTGCAATATTAAAGACATTGCAAACATCTTTTTTATATGATATACTTTAAAGTGTATAAATTTGTTATTAAATTGGAGGTAATATTATGTTTAAATTACACTCAGACTATAAACCAACTGGTGACCAACCACAAGCAATAGAATATTTGTCAAAAGGAATTGAACAAGGCAAAAAATTTCAAACATTATTAGGAGTAACAGGTTCTGGAAAAACATTCACAATGGCAAATATAATAAATAAAGTTCAAAAACCAACATTAGTTTTAGCTCATAACAAAACTCTTGCTGGACAACTGTATTCAGAATTTAAAGAGTTTTTTCCAGAAAACAATGTTGAATATTTTGTTTCTTACTATGATTATTATCAACCAGAAAGCTATATTCCAGCTTCTGATACATATATTGAAAAAGATGCTTCTATAAATGACGAAATTGATAAACTTCGCCATTCTGCAACTGCTTCATTATTTGAAACAAGAGATGTAATTATTGTTGCTTCTGTTTCTTGTATTTATGGTTTAGGCGACCCTATTGATTATGAGCATATGATAGTTTCTTTACGTCCTGGCATGCAAAAATCAAGAGAAGAAGTTATGAAAAAGCTAGTTAATATGCAATATTCGAGAAACGAAATTGATTTTAAAAGAGGTACTTTTAGAGCAAAAGGTGATATATTAGAAATCTACCCTTCTGACCAAAGTGAATCTGCTATACGTGTTGAATTCTGGGGTGATGAAATTGAAAAAGTTTATGAAATTAATCCTTTAACAGGTAAAGCAATAGCAGAAAGAACTCATGTAATGGTCTTTCCTAATTCTCATTATGTAACAACTTCTGATAAAATGGAACGTGCATTAGTTACAATCAATGAAGAATTACAAGAAAGAATTAAGTATTTTAAGGATAATAATAAATTGATAGAAGCTCAAAGAATTGATGAAAGAACTAATTTTGATATGGAAATGATGAAGGAAACTGGTTTCTGCCAAGGTATTGAAAATTATTCAAGACATATAAGTGGCAGACCTGCTGGTTCTCCTCCATTCACATTATTTGATTACATGCCAAAAGATTTTCTTTTATTGATAGATGAATCACATGCAACAATTCCTCAGGTTAGAGCTATGTACAATGGTGATCGTGCTCGTAAAGATTCTTTGGTTAATTATGGTTTTAGACTTCCTTCTGCTTATGATAACAGACCCTTAAAATTCGAGGAGTTTGAAGAAAGGATTAATCAAGTTATTTTTGTTAGTGCAACACCTGCTGATTATGAAAAAGAACATAGTAAAGATAATGTTGTTGAACAAATTATCAGACCTACTGGCCTTTTAGATCCAAAAATTGAAGTTAAACCTGTTACTAATCAAATTGATGATTTAATTGAGCAAATTCGTATAAGAGTTGAAAAAAATGAAAGGGTTTTAGTTACAACTTTAACTAAAAAAATGGCAGAAGATTTGACATCATATTTACAAAGTTTAGACATCAAAGTAAATTATATGCATTCAGATATAAAAGCCCTTGAAAGGATGGAAATTATTAGAAATCTTCGTTTAGGAGAGTTTGATGTTTTAGTTGGTATTAACCTTTTGAGAGAAGGTTTGGATATTCCAGAAGTTTCTTTGGTAGCGATTCTTGATGCTGATAAGGAAGGCTTCTTGCGTTCAGAACGTTCTTTAATTCAAACTATTGGACGTGCCGCTAGAAATACTGATGGAACTGTTATTATGTATGCTGATGAACTTACTGATTCAATGGAAAAGGCAATTTCAGAAACAAATAGGAGACGTCATATTCAGGAACAATATAATATAGAACATGGTATTACTCCTAAGACTATTAAAAAATCTATTAGAGATAATATTAGTATTACTAAACAAGCAGATATTGGTGTTGAATTTAAAATGGAAAGCTCTGATGATATTAAAAATACTATTACTGAATTGACTGATGAAATGCTTAAATTTGCTGCTTCTATGGAATTTGAAAAAGCTGCTGAAATTAGAGATAAAATTAAAGAATTAGAGAAATTATTAGGATAATTTTAAAAGTTATTATATATTTTTTAAGCGGGTCCACAATTGGTGACCCGCTTTTTGTTACTTTTTTGTCAAGGTTACTTCGACCTTACCAGCCAAAAGTTCTTTCTTTTCCAAGGTTACTGGAATATCCTGTTGGTATAAATACCGTTCCAGCTTAATTAATTCTTTCTTATCGATTTTCTTTGACCACGTCTTATTATCTCCGTTTAAAAACATTGATAAATTTTTATACAACCGGTCACTTGGAATGTCATCCATATTATGTTCCTCCTTAACTGTAAAAAATTTTATAACATCTTTTCTATTATACATCATTTTATTGCCTTTGTAAAGAAAAAGAAAAACCCTGCCATTAAAACTTCTAATGACAGGGTGGAGATTTTCTTACATCGCATCGAATGTATCCTTGTTATGTCGTGCTATTGAGGCAATTTTAATTTTTGTTTCATTATCAATATCAAATCTAATTTCTGACGTTTCAACTCCATATGTTTTTTCTATCTGATTTCTAATTTCATGGTAAATACTATCTGTACTTACAATTTTTATGTTTTCGTTTAAATCAGAATTCTCAATTATGAGTTTCTTAGTTGATCTTACTTCAGCCAATGTAATTGTAATATTGTCCTCTGTTGCTATAACTTTGAATTTCACCATATTGTCTTTCTCCTTTTTTATTTGTGTAAAGTTTACAAGTAACTACCATTATTATAAGTCATTTTGGTTTAAAAGTTAACATAAGATAGTAAAATAAAACGAACTGCCAATCAGCAGTTCGTTTTTGTTTTTTAATCAATTATGCCTCTTCATAATGGTGACTTCCGCCACCTCGGAGTCTCGCCCCCACTTCACTTCTGAAACAAAAAGTTTCATCTTTTCTTTCTTGAAATACTGTTCCAAATTATGAATCTCATCATTTTCAAGTTGAAACTTTTTTTCTTCCACGTTTTCTTCCAGAAATTGTGGTAGTTCTTCTAAAATTGCAT
The DNA here is from genome assembly GCA_000438255.1 of Clostridium sp. CAG:389. Classification (GTDB taxonomy): domain Bacteria; phylum Bacillota; class Clostridia; order TANB77; family CAG-508; genus CAG-269. The sequence continues at coordinate 3,392 of FR901875.1, read as the reverse complement.
CAAATTTTTCAGTCATATTTCCTCCTATTAGCATATTATACAATTAGTAACATTTAAATTTTACCATATTCTCTAATTTCTGTAAAGTCCGTCTTACTTAATAACCTATAACATAATTCATTATCATTTATCATTAGTGTTAACTTACATAGCTCTTCTATATAATTCAATAAAATCTTCTTTTGAAACATCTCTTGGATTACCTGGTTTACATGGATCTTCCATAGCCTTATCAGCAAGCATTTCAAAATCTTCTTCCTTAGCCCCATAATCTTTAATAGTTTGAGTAATACCAACTGCTTTTGAAAGTTCACTAATCATCCATACAAATGTATTAATAACATCTTGATCATTTAAGTAAGCTGCATCCGGTCTACCAATTTCACACAAAATTTCTCTAAATCTTTGAGCAGTTTCTGGATTTTCACCATTAAACCTCATAACTGTTGGTAAAAGCATAGCATTTGCAATTCCATGTGGTGTATCATACACAGCACCTAATTGATGTGCCATTGAATGAACAATTCCAAGTCCTACATTTGAGAATCCCATACCTGCAATATATTGAGCCATACCCATCATTTCAACTGCCTTTGGGTCCTTTTCATTAACTGCTGCTGGTAAATATTTAAATATTAATTTTATAGCTTTCATATGGAACATATCTGACATTTCATTATGAGCTTTTGTAATATATCCTTCTACTGCATGTGTTAAAGCATCCATTCCTGTTGCTGCTGCAAGTGATTTTGGCATTGATGCCATTAATTCAGAATCTACTATTGCTACAATTGGAATATCATTAGGGTCTACACATACCATTTTTATTTTTCTTTCTTCATCTGTTATTACATAATTTATTGTAACTTCTGATGCTGTTCCTGCTGTTGTTGGTAACGCAATCATTGGCATTCCTTTATTTACTGTATTTGATACTCCATTTAGAGATTTTATGTCTGCTCTGTCTGGATTTGTCATTACTATTGAAATTCCTTTTGCAGTATCCATACTTGAACCGCCACCTACTGCTACAATTACATCTGCTCCTGATTCTTTACATGCTGCAACTCCATCTGTTACATTCTTAATTGTTGGGTTAGGTTTGATTTCATCATATAGTGAATATTCAATTCCTTCATCTGTTAATACTTTTTCTACTTTTGCAGTTACTCCTGCTTCTACTAATGGTTTATCTGTTACCAAAAATACTTTTTTGAATTTTCCTTTCTTAATTTCTTCTGCTAGTACTTCTCTTGCATTATTTCCAAAATATGATGTCTCATTTAAAACAAATCTTATTGCCATTTTTTATTCCTCCTTCGTATTTTTAATCTAGCTTGATTATACCAATAATAATTTTTTTGTACAATAGTTTTAACTCAAATTTTTAAAATATATCATTTTTATTAGTTATCATTATTATTTTGAGCTATTTTTTCTATCTCTTCTTTGTTTATTCCTGTAATTTTTTGTATCGTTTCAATATTGAATTTTTCTTTTAACATATTTGTTACAATCTTTATTTTCTCTTTTAGTTCCCCTTCTTTTTTGCCAATTTCTATATACATTTGATTTTCTCTTCTTATCATATCTACTACTGCTAACATATTTCCTTCATCTCCTTCCATCTTCTCTATTAATTCTTTTGCTTTTGTTATTCCTATTTTTTCTTCTAAAATTATACTTATTATCCTTCTTAATGTATCCTTGTCTTCTTCTTTTGTTATTTTAACTATTTTTTCTAATATCTCTACTATATTTTCAGTATTTTTGGATTTTTCAATTAACATCATCTTTGATATAAATGAATTATCTTCTAATAGATCTTTTTCTGTCAGTTCATTTATATCTATTAAATTATAATTTCCTAAACCATTTTCTATTCCTTCTATTTTTTCTTGATTTTCTTCAAGATATTTTTTTGCATTCCACTTTTTATTTCCTGTATATAAAACAATTGATATAACTAATGGAATTTTGCTTTCTTTATTTTTAATTTTATCCAAATCTATTGCACTTTGCATTATTGCTACTTCATATTCTAAAATTCTATATGGCATTAAATAATCAACTTTTGTTTGATGTTCTATTAATATAAATATACTTCTATCTTTTATTTTGTACACTATATCTGCTTCTCTATTTTGAAATACTTTATTTATAAAACTACTATTATATTTTTCTATGTCCTGCACTTCTAGTTGTGTATTTAATGCTTTATTTATCAATACTATGGCATCTGACTTTCTGACTTTATTTATAAAACTACTATTATATTTTTCTATGTCTTGCACTTCTAGTTGTGTGTTTAATGCTTTATTTATCAATGCTAGGGCATCTGACTTTCTATCTAATACTGTTCTAAATATTTTATCGTGTTGATGATTCACCACATAATACTTTTCATATTGGTCTGACAATGTAAAAATATTATTTTTTTCTAACTTTTCTTCTTTATAAATTATGTTCCACTTTTTTTGAAATATGTTTTTATGCTTGATGTAATCCCCAAATGTAAATATTTCTATATTGATTCATCTCCTCCATTATAATATTATTTCTTTTATTTGTCAATATTTATTTCAAAGTTAATATAAGTTACCTTTTGTACAATTTAATATTTAATTTTGGTAATTATATTTTTATCACCTTCTTTATTTTGTTTTAAATTATGGATTTTTTCTCAAAGAAATTTGAGCTTTTGAATTAATTTGTTTGAATAAAATTAAATTTTATTTATAATATCATAAAATGCCGAATCTTGCAATCACTTTTCATCGCAAAATTCGACATATTTTTTTATCAAGTAAAAATTCTAGACACTATTTAATTACATATGCTTGTTCTGATGTGCTTCCATTTCCTGAATTTACTGTATCTATTTTAATATTAGAATTAAGTGTAACTACTGGTCTAAATGAAAAATCAGCTGATTTTTGAACATTTGCTGAATTATATAAACTTCTATCTGCTAAAATATCTGAATCTATCACACGGACTCCAAACCCAATACATCCTAAATTAGAATATGTACAACGAGATGATATCCAATATGATAAATAATTGCTTTGATTTTCTAAAAGTATATTATAATAATTCCCATTTTTAAAATCAGATTTTTCTAATGTCTTTTTCCAATAAGTATATTTAGCTTCTAATGAACTTGCCTGAATTTCTGTTGTTTGATTTATTAATTCAGTTTGTTCACTAAAATTTAGGTCTGTTCCATTTGTTCCATTTACTTTTTGATTTTTTTCTCTTGCATATATGCTTGAATAATATTTACTTGACGGTGTAAATGTTTTTCCATAATTAGTATCTATATTAGCATAATTTGTCTCAATCATTTTTTCTTGTATATCTTCGATTTTTAAATTTTGTACTTTACTTGC
>FR901874.1 GCA_000438255.1 Clostridium sp. CAG:389 | reverse complement strand
GACACCATAGAAAGATTCTTACTGAACTTTAACTACATCCTAATATATAAAAAATAGGGATTAAAGACCTGTACCTTAATCCCATTATTTTTAGTTTTCTATTTCGGTAAAATACTCATTAATTCTAATAATTAACTCTTGTTTAACTTCTTCAATAGTCATTCCCTCAACCTGAGCACCAGCCAATGTGATATGACCTCCACCACCAAGTTTCTCCAAAATAACTTGAACATTGATATCACCAATAGAACGTCCACTTATGCATATTTTTTCACCTGTATCTCCTAAAACAAATGATGCTGTAACGTCACTTATTGTAAGTAATTCATCTGCTGCCTTAGCACATAATAGGCTAATATCTTTTGATTTTGTATCTTCACATAATGCTATTGCTATTGAGTCATTAACAATTTCTGCCTTTTTTACTATATCTGCTATTTTATTAAATGATTCTAAATCACTTTGGAACCATTTTTTAACTCTTATGATATCAACACCACATTTTCGTAAATATGCTGCTGCTTCAAACGTCCTTACACCTGTTTTAAATGTAAAACTTTTTGTATCCATCATAATTCCTGCATATAATGCTTCTGCTTCAATTTTCTTTAATTCAACATTTACTTCCGCATATTGCAATAATTCTGTAACAAGTTCTGCCGCTGATGAAGCATATACCTCTTGGAATGTTAATGTTGCATTTTCTATATAATCAGCACTTCTTCTATGATGATCTATAATAACTATTTTATTAGCCTTTTTTAATACTTCTTCTGATTCAACATATGTTATTTTATGTGTATCTACAACAACTAGTAATGTGTCTTCATCTATGTTTTCTTCTGCTACTTCTTTACTAATTATAACATCTTCATATTCTGGTTCTTCTTTTAGACTATCCATAAAACTTTGCAATGCTGGTCTATTATTTGAAATTATATATGCATTTTTATCAAGGCTTTTTGCAAGTCTATATATTCCTATTGCAGACCCCATTGCATCTATATCAGGATTTGTATGTCCCATTATCATTACTTTACTTGATTCTTTTATAAGATTTTCTAGTGCATGTGCTACAACTCTTGCTTTTACTTTTGTCCTTTTTTCAACTTCTTGTGCTCTACCACCAAAGAATTTATAAATATCATTTTGTCTAACAACTGCTTGATCTCCACCTCTACCAAGTACAATATCCATTGCTGTTTGCGCTGATTTATATTTATCCTTATCAACTTCACCTTCATTTGAAATTGCTATACTTAATGTAAATTGCACCTTTTGTTTTGGATCAAGTTCTTTTATTTTATCTAATATACTAAATTTATCTTCTTTAATTTTTTCTAAATATCTTTGTTCAAAAATATAAATATATCTATCTCTATCAGATTTGATTAAAATTCCATTTGTTTCATTTGTCCACTCATATATTACCTTGTCTATTTCGGCAACATATTGAGCCTTTTCTTCACTTTCTAGCATTTGCATATTTTCTTCATAATTATCTATCATTATGATTCCAACACATGATTTAGAATCATTGTATTCTTTTTGAAGTTTGATATTCTCAGTTTCATCTATAAAATACAAAATTGCCATGTATTCATCTTTTTCGTTTTTAGAATATCTTTTTGAATTGACAAATTTTCCGACCATTCTATATTGTCTTTTATTTACTTGAATGTTTTTTAATATTGATTTGTCTGTATTGTTTTTTTTGTTTTTTATTTCCTGTTTTAAATCATATATTAAATCATTTATAAAAGAGTTCATATCTATGTCTTCAAATTCTGATGCAAATTTTGAGCTTTTCCATACTACATTTCCATCTGTTTCTAATATTATTAATGGAAATGGTGAATTTATTAAACTGGTTTTTGCTGCTGAGTCTACTGTTAGTGTTAAGTCTTGTAGTGTTTCTGATATTTCACTTTTTCTTTTATTGTTTGCAAAATATGTGTATGCTAGTATCAATACATATAATATTATTGATGGTATTATTAATATTTTATTTTGCCAACAGATTCCTAATAATAATATTAATATTATTACTAAATATATTTTTGTTCTTGATACTAAATTATCAAAAATTTTTTTATTACTTGTTTGCATAAATCTCTCCTTTTACATATTATATTTTACTTCGATTTGAGAGATTTGTCAATATTTGCGTCCACTGAAACACCTAGTAAGCACTTTAAAGTTATAAAAAACACTCTCGAAAAAATCTAAACCATAGATTCTTCAAAAGTGTTTTTTATTATTTGATTTATTAAATATTTAGTATCCTACATTATTTTAATATCTTTTGCATCCTCTTTTCTTATTGCAATAATAGTACCTCTAACAAGAAATGCTCTTGGGTCTTTCGATGGGCTTACTAATATTGGTTCAATATTTGTTCCTTTAACAAGTCCCATATCTAATAATCTTCTTTTTATACATTCTTCACAATCTATTTTCTTTATTTTTCCAATTTTATTTAATGGTAACTGATTTAAGTTTTCTATATTTGTGTTCATCTGTAATCCTCCAAAATACATTCTTCTATTATATTATATTTTGTCGAATTATAAATGTTACTTTATTTCTTATGTTCTCTTTCAAAATTTTCTGCATCTGAATTCATTTCTGTTTTCACATTTTCTATAATCTGTTCTACTGTTAATTTATCCTTACTTTTTTCTAATTCTCTTAATAATTTATCTTTTACTCCTTTTTCTGTAAATACGCCTTTAATTTTTTCTTCTCCCTCTTCATTTTCATAATTTAATATATCTTGTACATAATAATCCATATCAATATGTTCATGTGTTTCTGTATTTTCATCACCATCAAAATCTCTAACATCCTTAGGCTTACATCCATTTTGGGTATGTTCTTCTACTTTATCTTGTATTTTATCTATCTGATATATGCCTTTGTCTCCTTTAAAAACTCTTCTTGTTTCTATTGGAATATATCCTGTATTAGATGTTCTTAACTCAATTTCTGTATTTTCATTTTCTTGCAGTGTTTTTTGTCCTAATGATACCCTTACAGTTCCCATATCATTTTCACATCCGATAGTCATACCATTAGATTTTCTTACAAAAACAGAACTGTCTTTATTATCTCTTGTCGCTGTTCCATCTGCTTTTATTTTTGTTTGCAATCTACCAGCATTATTTCCAACAGTTTTATCCATTTCAAACTCATTATTCATAACACTTGCTGTTCCATCATCTTTTATTCCAACCAAAGAATATGTTGTATTATTTATATTTTCATCTTGTTTAATCTCTTTTACATTTTCTGAATAGACTACATAAATATATCTATATCCATCTAAATCTAGTTTTTTTCCTAATTCTTTTACCCCATCAGCTTTTTGCTCCAAATCAATTCTTTGAACTTGATTTACCTTGATTTTATCTGTTTGTCTTTTTGATAATTTGTTATTTTCTTCTTCTTTGTTTTCTCTCTTTTCTATTTTTCCTTGCACTTCTTCAATTTCTTGATTATTCATTTTTTCTAATAAACTTGGCAATTCTTCTTCTGTAATTTTTCTTCCTAAGTATTCTGTTAATATTTCCTTCAACTCTTCATTTTTTAATTTGTTCATAGAATTTTTTTCTATTTCTTTTTCTGATATTTTGTCTATTAAATCATTTATTGCTTTTTGTTTATCAATTTCAGATTCTGCAAATGATTTACTATATACTATTTCATCATTACCAAGTGTTCCTGCTACACATCTATTTCCTAAATAGTAACTTTTTTGTTCTGTTACTCTTTCTTTTCCATTTTCATCTGTTTCGATTATCTCTTTTTCAACTATAAAAACATTATCTGATATATCTTTTCCACTTATTTTGTCTTTCCATGTTGCTTGTCCTACTAATTTTATATCTTTTATTTCTGTTTTTTTATTTTCTGACTGATTTTTAGCAATATCATTTTCTATTGTATCTCTAAAATTTTCTTCTAATATTAATATTTCTCTTTCCATTTGATTCATTATAATCACCTCTATATTTATTATATCTCAAAATCTTTTTAATTCAAGTATTGTATATTAAATTTTTTTAAAACTAAAATGATATGAAAAATAATTGTATTACTACAAAATATTTTTCATATCATTTTAATTATATATTATAGAGAAACAAGCACTGAGCGGAACCCACCATAGTAATCGCTATTCCCATTAGCACGAGTGAAAAAGAACAAGCCCGCACCAGAGGTAGCGCCGTAAGTGCCTCCACGCCCGAAGAACGGATTGTCCAAGCCTGCGAATGAAGAGTTGTCTGAATACCATGAACTTTTTCCATTT
>FR901873.1 GCA_000438255.1 Clostridium sp. CAG:389 | reverse complement strand
AAGATTAAAAGCTTATGACCATGTAGTTTTAGATCAGTCTGCTGAGAAAATAGTAGAAACAGCTAAAAAAACAGGAGCAAAAGTTTCAGGTCCTATTCCACTACCAACACAAAAAGAAGTAGTAACAATCTTACGTTCTCCACACAAATACAAAGATTCAAGAGAACAATTTGAAATGAGAACACATAAAAGAGTTATTGATATTCTTTACCCAACACAAAAAACAGTTGATACTCTAATGAAATTAGAATTACCAGCAGGTGTTGATATAGAAATCAAATTATAATTAATAATTACATTAATTAAACAAACATCAAACCAAGCTGATTTGGCCAAAGCTAATACAAAAATCAGCCAATAGTTAGGAGGAAATTTAAAATGAAAAAAGGAATAATCGGAAGAAAAGTTGGAATGACACAAATCTTTGATGAAAAAGGAAATGTAATTCCAGTAACAGTTATAGAAGCTGGACCATGTACAGTAGCACAAGTGAAAACAGTTGAAACTGATGGATATGATGCAGTACAATTAGGGTTCGGTGAAGTAAAAGACAAACATATAAACAAACCAGAAAAAGGACATTTTGCAAAAGCTGGTCTTGAAGCTAAAAAACATTTAAGAGAATTCAGATTAGAATCAGTTGAAGGTGTAAAAGTTGGAGACGAAGTTAAAGCAGATGTATTTGAAGCAGGAGAAAAAGTAGATGTTCAAGGAACATCAAAAGGAAAAGGATTCCAAGGTGTTATCAAAAGACATGGACAACACAGAGGACCTATGGGACATGGTTCTATGTACCACAGAAGACCAGGTTCAATGGGATCTACATCAACACCAGGTAGAGTATTTAAAGGTAAAAAACTTCCAGGACATATGGGAAGAGTTACAATTACAATACAAAACTTAGACGTTGTAAGAGTAGATATGGATAAAAACGTAATCTTATTAAAAGGTAGTGTTCCAGGAGCAAAAGGATCTATCTTAAAAATAAAATCAGCTGTAAAGGCTACTAAATAGAAGGAAGGAGGAAATACGAAATGCCAAAAGTAGATGTATATGATATAAAAGGTAAAAAAGTAAGTGATGTTGAATTAGCAGAAGCTATATTTGGAATTGAACCAAATGAAGCAATAGTACATAGTGTACTAGTTAACTACTTAGCTAATCAAAGACAAGGTACACAAAGTACTAAAACAAGAGCAGAAGTATCTGGTGGTGGTAGAAAACCATGGAGACAAAAAGGAACAGGTAGAGCAAGACAAGGAAGTATCAGAGCTCCACAATGGGTAAAAGGTGGTATAGCTTTGGGTCCAAAACCTCGTTCATACAAATATACTGTTAACAAAAAAGAAAGAAGATTAGCAATTAAATCTTTATTAAGTTCAAAAGTAATTGAAAATGAATTAACAGTTGTTGATAAATTAGAATTAGCAGAAATCAAAACAAAAACAATGGTAAAAGCATTAGCAGATTTAAAAGTTGAAGGAAAAACATTAATAGTTCTTCCAGAAAACAACAAAAATGTATTAATGTCAGCTAGAAATATTGAAGGAGTTAAAACAATAACTTTAAACAATATCAATGTATTTGATTTATTAAAATACAACAACCTAGTTTTACCTCTAGAAACTGTTAAGAAAATTGAGGAGGTGTACGCATAATGAAACCAGAAGAAATTATAATTGCACCAGTTGTTACTGAAAAAAGTAATGACGAATTACAACAAGGAAAATACACATTCAAAGTTAACAAAAAAGCTACAAAAGTTGAAATAGCAAAAGCTGTTGAAAAACTTTTTGAAGTTAGAGTATTAAAAGTAAACACAATGACAGTTAAAGGAAAAGAAAAAAGAGTTGGATACCATACAGGTAAAACTTCAGACTGGAAAAAAGCAATAGTTACTATTGATACAAATCCAGCAGAAGTATCTTACTTAGCAAAAGGTGGTAAATCAACAAAAGCTACTAAAAAATTCAAAGATTCTATTGATGAATTTATGGGAGCATAATTATGATTGGAAATAAAGGATATGAGGGCAAAAGCTTTAAAGATAGCTTAAGCTATGAAATACCTAAAATAACAATGGCAGACTTAGTAGATGAATTTTTAGAAAATTCAAAAGCAAGAGAAAAAAAGAAAGCCGAGAACAATATCGGGAAAGAACCCGGAGAATAAAAAATATCTGTTATGCGGAGCAGGAAAAATATCCGTAAATAAAAAGTAGAGAAGAAAAACGAGCAAAAGCGAGCAGTACAAGGCAAATTTTAAAATATTGATGAGATAATACACAAGTATATCAAAGAAATATTTTAAAATTTAACGAAGTAATGCGAAAGTTTTCATCGTTTTGAAGGGAGAATAGAAAATGGGAATGAAACATTTTAACGCATACACACCATCAAGAAGAAACATGACAGTTTCAGACTTTGCAGAAATAACAAAGAAAACACCAGAAAAATCTTTACTTGCAAAAAAGAAAGAAAAAGCTGGAAGAAACAGTTATGGTAGAATAACAGTAAGACATCAAGGTGGAGGAAACAGACAAAAATATAGAATAATAGATTTTAAAAGAAGAAAAGATAACATGGAAGCAACAGTTATCGGTATAGAATATGATCCAAACAGAAGTGCAAATATAGCATTAATCCAATATGAAGATGGAGAAAAAACTTACATATTAGCACCACAAGGATTAACAGATGGAGACAAAGTAATATCAGGAGAATCAGCTGATATTAAAGTTGGAAATTGCATGCCAATCGACAGCATTCCAGTAGGTACATTAATCCACAATATCGAATTAAATCCAGGACAAGGTGGAAAATTAGTAAGAACAGCTGGACAAAGTGCTCAATTAATGGCTAAAGAAGGAAAATATGCAACATTAAGATTACCATCAGGAGAAATGAGAAAAGTTTTAGCTAAATGTAGAGCAACAATAGGAGTTATAGGAAACGCAGACCACGAAAACGTTAAATTAGGTAAAGCCGGAAGAAAACGTCACATGGGATGGAGACCAGAAGTTAGAGGTTCTGTAATGAACCCAGTAGATCACCCACATGGTGGTGGTGAAGGTAAAGCACC
>FR901872.1 GCA_000438255.1 Clostridium sp. CAG:389 | reverse complement strand
TTTCAATCAAACAAACATAAATATTCTGATAAATTTTTTATTTGTATTGAATTTAAAAATCAAATTGTATATAATATGAAAAAACGAAAGAAGGTAGAAAATATGTCAGGGATAAAATTAAATTTGAAAAATACAGGAATATCACAAAAATCAATAATGGAATATAAAGAACAAGTTGAAAACATACACAAAGAATTACACAAAAGAACGAATGATGAAAAAGACTTTGTTGGATGGTTAGAATTACCATCAAATTATGACAAAAAAGAATTTTCAAGAATAAAAAAAGCAGCAAAAAAAATAAAAAAAGAATCAGATATATTAATAGTAATAGGAATAGGAGGCTCATATTTAGGAGCGAGAGCAGTAATAGAATCATTAACAAGTACATTTAATAATATGCTAACAGAAAAACAAAGAAAATATCCACAAATATTATATGTAGGAAACAATTTAAGTCCAAACTATATTAATGAATTGATAGAATATATTGGAGACAAAGACTTTTCTGTAAATGTAATATCAAAATCCGGAACAACAACAGAGCCAGCAATTGCATTTAGAATTTTTAGAGAAATATTAGAAAATAAATATGGTATAGATGAAGCAAGAAGCAGAATATATGTAACAACAGACAAAGAAAGAGGAGCATTAAAAACACTTGCAGATAATGAAGGATATGAAAAATTTGTTATACCAGACAATGTAGGAGGTAGATATTCAGTACTAACAGCAGTAGGGTTATTACCAATAGCAACAGCAGGAATTGATATAGACAAATTAATGCAAGGTGCACGAAATGCACAAGAAAGATATGATGATTCAAATTTAAAATATAATGAGTGTTATAAATATGCAGTTGCAAGAAATATATTATATAAATTATATAAAAATACTGAAATATTAGTAAATTATGAACCTAAAATGCACTATTTTACAGAATGGTGGAAACAACTTTATGGAGAAAGTGAAGGAAAAGACCAAAAAGGAATATTCCCAGCAGGAGTTGACTTTACAACTGATTTACATTCAATGGGACAATATATACAAGAAGGTAGAAGAAATTTATTTGAAACAGTTATATCAATAGAAAATCCAAAATCAGATATAACAATAAATAGTGATGAAGATAATCTAGATGGATTAAATTATTTAGCAGGAAAAACATTAGATTATGTAAATAAAAAAGCAATGGAAGGAACTGTAGAAGCTCATGTTTCTGGTGATGTACCTAATATAATGTTAAGTATAGAAAATTTAGATGAAGAAAATATAGGTGAATTAATATATTTCTTTGAAAAAGCGTGTGCTATGTCAGGAATGATACTTGGTGTTAATCCATTTAATCAACCAGGTGTAGAAGAATACAAAAAGAATATGTTTAAATTATTAAAAAAACCAGGATATTAAAAAAAGGGAGAGAAGGGGCATACCCCAAAAATCTCTCTTTTAGAATGGAGTAGAAAAATGATATTTAAAGAACAATTTACAATGCAATTAAAAGATATAGGAAAAGAAAATTATATGAAAAATAGAGCAATATTAGAAATATTCGAAAACATAGGAACACATCATTCTGATATTGCGGGATATGGACCAAATGATATAAGAAGAACAGGTGTTACTTGGGTATTGCTGGATTGGAAAGTACAGGTTTTAAAAAGACCTAAATATGGAGAAAAATTAAATGTATCTACTTGGGGAAGGACGATGAAAAGAACATATACATACAGAGACTTTGAAATGTATGATGAAGAAAATAATTTGTGCGTTATAGGGACATCAAAATGGGTATTAATAGATATTGAAACAGGAAGAATTTCAAAAATAACGGAAGAAATATATGAAAAATATCAAATTGAAGAAAAAAATGTATTTAATATAGAAGAATTGGATAAGCTAAAAGCGCCTGACGAATATAGTTCTGAAATTGAATATAAAGTTGCTAGAAGAGATATTGATTTAAATGGACATATGCATAATTTGTATTATTTAGATATAGCATATGAAACATTACCAGAGGAGGTATATGAGCAAAGACCTTTTGATAATTTTAGAATACAATATAAAAAAGAAGTGAAATTAGGTGATGTTCTTAAATGTAGATATACTTTTAAGGATGGAGAACATATAGTTTCTATTATGAATAAAGAGGAAAGTATGGTACATGCAATTATTGTTTTGAGATAAAAAATTTTAAAAATGTTTTGAGATAAAAAATTTAAAAAAAATGTTGAAAAATGGTAATTAGATGTGCTATAATAGAAATCGGTTAAAAAAGGGAGGAATAAAAATGAAACAATTAAGAAAAACAAAAATAGTTGGAACAATAGGACCAGCAAGTGAAAACAAATTAGAAGAATTATTTGAAGCTGGTTTAAATGTAACAAGAGTTAACTATTCTCATGGTAGTTGGGATGAACAATCTGAAAAAACAGAAAACATAATCAGATTAAGAAAAGAACTAGACATACCAGTAGCATTATTATTAGATATGAAAGGTCCTGAAATAAGAACAGGAATGTTATACACAGGAAAAAATAAAAAAATTGAATTAAAAGACGGTCAAAAATTCACATTATTCAATGAAGATATTGAAGGAAACGAAGAAGGAGTTTCTGTAACATACAAAGAATTATATAAAGACGTACAACCAGGTACAAAAATATTAATTGATGACGGAGCAATTGAATTAAAAGTTGACGAAGTTTCTGGAAAAGATATAGTTTGTACAGTAGTTCATGGAAATGGATTAGGAAGTAGAAAAACAATGAATTTACCTGGAACAGTAATTAGATTACCAGGTTTAGCTGAAAAAGATATAGCTGACTTAAAAACAGCTTGTGAACATGATTATGATTTCGTTGCAATTTCATTTGCAAGAAACTTAGATGATGTTAGACAAGTAAGAAAAGTATTAGATGAAAATGGCGGAAAAGATATTCATATAATAACAAAAATCGAAAATGTTGAAGGTATATCAAACTTAGACAATATATTATTAGAAGCAGATGCTCAAATGATTGCAAGAGGTGATATGGCAACAGAAACAGACTTTACAGAACCACCTGTAATTCAAAAAAGAATAATCAAAACATCTAACAGATTATGCAAACCAGCTATAACTGCTACACAAATGTTGGAATCAATGACACATCAACCATTACCAACAAGAGCAGAAGCTAGTGACGTTGCAAATGCTATATATGATAGAACAAGTGCAATAATGTTATCAGGAGAATGTGCACAAGGTGATTACCCAGTTGAATGTGTTCAAACAATGGTTAAAATTGCAAATAGAGTAGAACCAGAAATTGATTACTGGAAAAGATTTAGAACAAATGATAATATTGATTTATCAGATTTTGAAACAAAAGTTGCATATTCAACATGTGTTACAGCAATGAATATGGGAGCAGATGCAATTGTATGCTATACAAATTCAGGAAATTCTGCAAGAAAATTAGCAGGACTTGGAGCTGGATGCCCAATTTTAGCTGTAACAGATAATAGAAGAACATTTAATCAATTAGCATTAGCATGGAATGTAACACCAGTATTTGTTGAAAAAGCTGAAAGCATTGATGCAACTGTTGAAAACGGAATTAAAAAATTACAAGACAAAGGTATTCTTGAAAAAGGTGATACAATTGTAATTTCAGGTGGACCAAGTATTTTAAAAAATGCAGAAGAAAGCAAAATAGTTGCAAGTGTTGCAAAAGTTTAGTAAATAGAATAAAAGACTAGTAGAAAGAATTCTGCTAGTTTTTTTTGTTTTGATTTTTTTATTTAGTAGCAAATGTCGAAAAATTTCATATAATGTAAATAAAGGAGGAAACAAAATGTTTGGAAGAAAAAAATGTTATTGTATGAATAATAATTTTCAAAACAATTCATGTGATGAACAAAATGACATAATGGAAGACAAATGCTCAAATGTGGGAAATGTAAATTTTAGTTGTAATCAAAACGAATACATGGATTGTTGTGAATGTGGATTTGAAGAAGAAGGAAGTGTATTTCCAGAAAATCCAATGTTAGGTCAAAGTTATGTACCAATCCAATATATGGATAAAACATTTAAACCATGTGTAGGATTAAAAATGGGAACAATATTTCCGGAATTAGTTAGTCCATATACTCCATGTCAATCTATGCGTGAAATAGAGTATATAACAGCAACAAATACTGTAAAGGAGGGCTGTAACAAATGTCAATAGAAGAAAATGAAAGAACAATTGATTGTTGTGAAAAAGAAGAAATGTTACAACAAATAAGATGCTATGATTTTGCGATAACTGAACTTGCTTTATATTTAGATACACATCCAACAGATGATAAAGCACTATGTTTACACAGAAAATATTGCAGAGAGGCAAAAGATTTGAAAGATAAATATCAAAAAGTTTATGGTCCTTTAACTATTAATTTTCCTTGTAATAAATGGAGATGGCTTGAAGAACCATGGCCTTGGGAAGGAGGAATGAACTAATGTGGACTTATAATAAAACATTACAATATCCAATTAATATAAAATGTCCAGATCCAAGACTTGCAAAAGTAATAATATCTCAATATGGTGGACCTGATGGAGAATTAGCGGCATCTCTTAGATATTTGTCTCAAAGATTTGGTATGCCTGATCAAAATGCAAAAGCAATACTTAATGATATAGGTACAGAAGAACTTGCTCACCTTGAAATGGTAGGAACAATTGTACATCAATTAACAAGAGGGGCATCAATAGAAGAAATAGAAAAAGCAGGATTGGGACCATATTATACAGATCATGGCGTTGATGTGTATCCACAATCAGCGGCAGGAGTTCCGTTTGATGCAACATGTTTAGCATGCAAAGGTGATCTAATAGCAAACTTACAAGAAGATTTAGCTGCTGATAAATAAGAATTTAAGTGCAACCTTTAATAGAAAAAACATAAAAAAACCTTGTAAATACTGAATTGAATAGGGTTTTATGACAAAAAAGTTTCAAATGTTGCACTAATAAGACTACTAATCTGAATAGTTTACGAAAGTGCAACCAAAATAATGAATGTTTATATTGAATGAAATGCTACAGTTAATAGGCATTACCGAAAAAAAGGTAATGTTTATTTTTTTTAGGCAAAAGTAAAAAAATAGAGCAAAAAATGCCAATTTTAAAATAGGTCTAAAAATTAACCCTATTTTAAAAAGTAGCAAAAAAAGACAAAAAAACATAAAAAATAAAGAAAAATCAAGTAAAGAGGTGATTAAAATGTGGAAATTTATTTTAGGTTTTATTTTAGGAGCTGATTTTGCAATAATTTTATATGCAATAATTCTTGTTGGCAAAAGGAGTGATTCTCAAGATGAACAATGAAAATAGAATTGGCTATTATGCAATCATTCCAGCAACAGTTTTATTTAATGAAAAAATCAAAGCGAACGAAAAATTACTATACGCAATAATAACAGTTTTATCTAACAAAGAAGGATATTGTTTTGCTTCCAATAGTTATTTAGGAAATTTGTTAAATGCTAAACCTCATACTATTTCAAAATGGGTATCACACTTAAAAGAATTAGGATTTGTATGTTTAGATATTATTAGGAATGACAAAGGTGAAATTATACAAAGAAGAATTTACCCTAATGATACACCCTATTCGATAAATAGGACATACCCCTATTCGATAGAAAAGACAGAGGGTATGTCCCAAAAAGGACAATATAATAATATAATAGATAATAATATAAATAATAAGATAGATAGATTATTTAATTATATATTAGATAATGAAAAAGAAGTTCCAGAAGAATTTATAAATGTAGAATACAATGAAATAATTGTAGCTCTAAAAAGATATGAAATGTTATACTCTAAAGATAGTATAGATTATATGTCTAAAGAAAACCTAGATAAAATTAAGGATATAACATATATTATTGCATTGATGGTGAGGAACAAAATATTCTATTTATCTAATAAAGTTAGTAGAGATAAATTGATTCAATTATATAATGATTGCAAAAATAGAGAGAATCAATATAAAGGAACAGATAATCAAATTGAAAATTTTATTAACTATTATTATAAAAGCGTAGAAAATGAATTAACGAAGGAAGTAACAAAACCTTCTTTTTTTATGCCAGATAATAGTGAAATAGAAATTTAATATAAAGTAGAGGGAGGTGTTTGCTATGCCTTATTCGTAAATAAGTATAAAGCAAAATTTGAAAGAAAGGAGAATTTTGATGAAAATTTACAAAGTAATATATTCTAGTGTATATATTGAAGGTGGAGAAAATACAGTTGATGTAAAGGTATTTTTAAACAAAGATGTAGCATTAAAGTTTATAAAAAGACAGATCAAAGAAATAAAAAAAGAAGTAGATGATTTGGAAGATTATTGTGTAGATGAAAAAGAAGATTTTTACGAAAGATATTTAGATGGTCGATCAATGGAAGATTCGGTTTCTATTTATTTAGAAGAAGATGAATCTTATGATGAAATTGAACTACAAGAAGAAAAATTAAGGCAACAAAAGGAAGAAAAAGAATATGAAATGTAAAAAAATTTCTATTGTAATACTAGTTTTTGTATTTGTCTTTATATTTTTAATATCTTCTTATATTTTACTAAAAGATATGAATGAATTAAGAAAAAACAATGAAGCTACAGAAGAGTTAATTGAAGAAACTATTGAAATAAAAGAAGCATCAAAAGAAAAATACATAGATTGGAATTATCTGAAATCAATTAATGAAGATATAATTGCTTGGATAGAAATAGAAGGTACAAATATAAATTATCCTATTATTAAGAATGAAAATAATTATTATTTGAAACACTCATTTGATAAGAAATACAATAGTAATGGAGCAATATTTACAACCAATATATTTCCATTTAAAGATGACGAAACTATCGTATATGGACATAATATGAAAAATGGTAGTATGTTTTCAAATTTAGGAAAATATCTAAACAAAGAATTTCTTGATTTACATTCTAAATATAAAATATATACAGTAGATAAAAACTATGAAGCAACAATATTTAGTGTATATTCAATAGGAGTAAATGAAGAAATGCAGAATTTAAAATTGTTAAATTTTGATGAAAGAGTAAAATATTATAAAAATATCAGCAAGTATAAAATTGAATATAATGAAAACATAAATAAAATAGTAAAATTATCTACTTGTTCTTATTTAAATGCAAAAACAAGACCTACTGATCAGAGATATTATATTATTGCTAGTTTGAATCCAATTTAGAATAAATTGGAAAAAAGAGCTGACAAATTTTAAAATTAGAGTTATTATTATTGTAGGAGGCATTTATCATGGAAAAAAATAAAATCCTTATAATAATAGTAATTTTTATCTTATTAGCTTTAGGAATTATAGGAATCACATATTTTATAACACACAAAAATGAAAATAAAGAAGAATTAGAAAAATCAAACGAAACAACTACTGTGTTAGAAAATACAATAAGTTCTATTACAAGTGATACCAATATAGCAGTGAATGAAACTGACGATAATGTAATTGAAGAAAAAGAAGAAAAAACAATTACAGAAACAGATAATGAAAGTGTAGAAAAAGTTGAGAAAAAACAAGAAACACAAACACCCACAAAAACTACATCGACAACTACACAGGCAAAGAGTAATTCATCAAATAATTTAAGTACGTCAAAGAAAGAAAATGTAATGCAAGACACAAGTAAAACAACAGTGAATACTAATACTCCGGAAGCTAAATCTACCACTCAATCAACAAGTAGTAAAAATGAACAACAAGAAGAAACTAAAACTGAAACTAAAGTTGAAAGATGTACTAATAACAACAATCATGGAATGGATGTTGGAAATTCTGGAAAATGGTATAATTCTAAAGGTGAGGCTATTGCTTATTATAATCAACAAATAAAATATTGGGGAGAGAAATGGGAAAATAACGAAATAGATAATGATACTTATTATAAAAATTGTCCTTCTGGATATGAAGTGTGGGATTGTATGTATTGTGGTAAATGGACTATCAACTTTTATTACAGATAAATGAAACTATATAAAGGTCAAGAATCAGCTCTTGGCTCTTTTTTTATGGGAGGAAAAGTAATGTTAAAAAAGGTATTAAAAAAAATTGAAAAGTTAAATGCAGATAAAATCAAATTTATAGATGAACAATCTAAAATTCAAAAGAAAATTAATGACATTGAAATAGAGATAAAAGATTATACTGCAATAAAAAGGGATTATGAAAAAATAGAAAAGAAATTTACAGAACTTACAAAACCTAAAGAGGTAACCAAAGATGAATGATCAAGATAAAAAAATATTAGAACTTTATTTAAAGGATGTAAGAAAAAAGAAAATAATTTTCTTAACGATAGTAGTTTCTATTATAACAAGTGTTTTGTTATATGGACTTTATGAAAAATATAAAAAAAATACAAATAATGAACAAAATTATATTGAATCAAATGTTGAAGAAAATGTTTCTAATGAAAATAGTATAGAAGAAACAAATTTAAATACTGAAAATAAAATTATTGTAGAAAATACTGAAAAAACAGAAGATAACACAAGTTTGATTGTAAAAGAAGATACTAAGCAAGATTCAAAAGAGGAGAATAAAAAAAATACACAGAATATTAACATATCAAATAACAATAAAAATACAAAAGCAAAGCCAACAAATAAAGATTTTTTATTTACAGATGGATACACAATGGAAAACGTAACTCAAGCTGCACAGAGATATTTAAAATCATTTAATGCAAGAGGAGAATGTGTTCCAATAAAAGACAATGAAGGTGTTTATTTGGGAATGAGAGTAATTTTTTATTAAAGGGAACTTAATCTTATACCCTTTATTTTTTTTGTGAATTTTTAGGAAAAGGAGATTTTGAAAGTGAAAATTATGAAAAAATATATGTTAAATAAAAAAGTAATTGCTATGTTACTATTAATTATTACAATGTTAACAAATATCAGTCCTGTATTTGCAGTTTCTGGAAGTGGAACTTTTGCAGGAGGACAATATGCTTCTGGAATGTTAACTACAGATCATGCAGCAGGTTCAACTGGCGTTTTAATTAGAAGATTGATAAACAATACTACTGGAGAAAGATATACCGTTTTTTGTGCTGAACACGGGGTAGATTTCAAAACAGGAAGTTCTTATAATGGGAATTATTATACACCTACAGATGCTACAATAAAAAGAGCTTGTAAGATTGCTTATTTTGGTTGGTATAAGGACAATGGGGGTTATGTAGTAGATGGAGGAATACTTGCAAATGATATGAAATGGGTAAAGCAAGCCTATGTTTTTACTCAACAATACATTTGGGAAACTTTAGGACAATCAAATGCTACATTTAGAGATTCAACAGTTCAAGCAAACTATGTAGCATTTAAAAACGATATAAATAATAAAATAAATAATATGCAAAAAAGACCTAGTTTTGATGCAACAACTATTGAAATAAATGCTGGTGAAACTAAGGTTTTAAATGATACAAATGGAGTATTAGCAGATTATTCAAGTATAGATAATACAAAAGATAATGTGAGATTTCAACATAATAAAGGAGAAAACACATTAACAATTTCAGTATCAGAAAACTGTACAGTAGAAAGATTAAATATTTCTGATAACCTATTTCAAAGTTGGGGGTTAGTAAAAGAAGAGTCAAAAGATCAGGACACAACAGTATATTTTTCTTTTAAGACTGGAGTTCAAAATCAATTAATGGCTTTACACTATAATGATCCAGTACCTATGGCAATGAGTTTGAAAATTAACTTATTTGGAAAATTAGATATTGGAAAAAAAGACAATAAAGGAAATTATGTGCCAGATACAAAATTTAAAATAAGTTACAATGCAGATATGTCTAATCCAATAGGAACATATACAACAGGTTCTAATGGAAAGGTATTAGTTGATGAATTAAGACCAGGTACTGTATATATTCAAGAAACTGATGTACCTAAACATTTAGTATTAGATACAACCATAAGAAGTGCAATTGTGAAAACAGCACAAACAACATCTTTTGAAGCAACTAACAAGTGGAAACAAGGGCGTATTCAAGTAGTCAAAAAAGATGCTGAAACAAACAAAGTTGTAAATAAAGCAGGAACAATTTTTGATATTTCTGATTCTAATAATAAAAAAGTAGCATCTATAACTACAAATGAAAAAGGTATTGCTACATCTGAATTATTAGATTATGGTACTTACTATGTAAAAGAATCAACAGCACCCAATAAATATACTATTAAAGTTGAAGTTAGTGAAAATATTGGTGTTGTCGAAGATGGAAAAACATATCAAATTACTATCGTAAATACTCGTGTAAAAGGTAGTGTAACAATATCTAAAGAAGATACTAAAACAGGAAAACAAGCACAAGGAGAAGCAACTCTTGAGGGTGCTATTTATGGAATTTATGCAAGAACACCTATACTTGATCCAGCAGATGATACTATGATATATAACACAGATGTGAAAGTAGCAGAAATGACAACTAATAAAGAATCAAATGCTACAATGAGTAATTTGTATCTTGGAGAATATTATATAAAAGAAATAAAACCAAGTCGAGGATATAATCTAGATAATACAAAATATAATTTTGATTTAACTTATGAAAATCAAAATGTTAAAGTAGTTACTAAACATGTAACTGTAAAGGAAAGAGTAATTTCACAAGCATTTCAAATTATAAAGATTTCAAGCGATGAAGCTGGTGAAGCAGAATTATTGCCTAGTGCAGAATTTACAATAAAAGCACAAAAAGATATTGAAAAATACGGATCTTGGGATGCTGCACCAATTACCAAAAATGCAAATGGTGAAACTGCATCAATATTAAAAACAGATTCAAAGGGATATGCAATAAGTGATAGACTTCCTTTTGGAACTTATGTTGTAAGAGAAACTTTAGTTCCAGAAGATAAATACAAAGTAGAGGACTTTAAAATAGTTATTTCAGAAGATAGTGATAAACCTCAAACTTGGAGAGTATTTAATGATACAAGTTTCACATCTGTTTTAGCAATAGTAAAGAAAGATGCAGAAACAGAAAAGGTTGTAAAAATAGAGGGTGCATCATTTAAAATTAAAAATTTAGATACTAACGAATATTTTGGATATTGGGAATGGAATCCATTACCACACTATGTAAGTACATGGACAACTAATGAAACTGGTACAGTAATGACTGGAGATAAATTAAATGTAGGAAATTATCAACTAGAGGAGATTAAAGGACCAAAAGGATATTTAATTAGTTCTCAACCTGTAAAATTTAAAATTTCATCAAGCTCAGCCTATGAAACATTACCAGATGGAAAAACATCTGTTATTACAGTTGATCAAAAGGATACATCTGTAAAAGGAAAAATTACTGTAGAAAAATGTGGTGAAGTTTTGACAGATTTTAAGGATGGAAAATTTGTTTACGAAGAGAAGGGACTTGCTAATGCAAAATATGAAGTATTTGCAAGAGAAGATATATATGATCCATCAAATGATGGGACAATCATTTACAAAAAAGGAACTGTTGTTGATACTATCATAACAAAATTAGATGGAAAAGGAACATCAAAAGAGTTACCTTTAGGCGAATATTCTGTAAAAGAGGTAAATGCACCAGAAGGATTTGTTTTAAGTGATGAAGTTAAAAATGTATCTTTAAAATATAAAGATCAAAATACAGCCATAGTATTTGACAATACTTCATTTACCAACGAAAGGCAAAAAGTAGAAATTAATGTTTACAAAAAAGATGCAGAAAATGATGTTGGACTTTTAGGAGCAACATTTGGATTATATGCTAAAGAGGAAATTAAAAATTATAAAGATGAAATAGTGGTAAAAGCAGGTACACTAATTGAAAGTGCAACAAGTGATACAGAAGGAAAAGTTCACTTTACTTCTGATTTACCTTTAACTAATTTTGAAATAAAAGAAATTCAAGCACCAATTGGATATGCTTCAAGTAATGAAACAATAAAAGTTGATGCAACTTATAGAGGACAAGATACCAAAATTGTTGATTTAGAATATGAGTTTAAAAATAAGATAATAAAGGTAGAAGTTTCAAAGCAAGATATTACTGATTCAACAGAAATTGAAGGAGCTTGTTTAACTGTGTATGAAAAAGATAATCCAGGAGCAATTTTTGATACTTGGATTTCAACTAAAGAACCTCATTTAATAAAAGGGTTAGAAGTTCGTAAAACTTATGTATTAAAAGAAACATCTGCACCTTATGGATTCACAATATCTGATAATGTAGAATTTACTATTAATGATACTGGTGAAATTCAATCTGTAATTATGAAAGATGAGTTAGTTTTAGGAAAACTTAAATTTAACAAATATGGAGAAATTTTTAACCAAACAATAATAGGACAAAATGAATTTGGAAAAACGGAATCGCCAATATGGAATAAATCAAATTTATTAAATGCTGAAATTACGATATATGCTAACGAAGATATAACCATAGGAAATACAACATACTATAAAAAAGGCGAAAAAGTACAGACATTAGAAAGTGATTGGGAAGCAGTATTAAGCAAAGAACTACCAGTTGGAAGTTATTATTATTTAGAAACAAAAGTGCCTCATGGTTATGTTGCTGATACAAATAAACACTATTTTACTATTGAAAATACACAAGTAAAAGAAGTACAAATAATAGAATCAACATTAACAAATATAAGAGCAAAAGTTAATATTGATATGACAAAGATACTAGAAGAACAAAAAATATTTATAAATAATGAGGCTTATAAAGACGTTGTTTTTGGTATTTATGCAAGAGAAAATATTTATGATTACATGGGAAATGTAGCAATAGAAAAGGGTACAATGATAGCAACAAGTGGAATAACAAAAGAAGGAACATTAGAAAATGTGCCAGATTTACCTAATGGAGTTTATTACCTAAAAGAACTTGCAACAAATTCTCAATATATTTTGAATGAAACAGAATATGATTTTGAAATTAGTTATAAAGGACCAAGTATTATAGAATATGTAGTTCAAATAGGAAAAGAAGGAAAAATAGACAATGAACTTGCTCGTGGTACAATTCAAGTGAAAAAAGTTGATACATTAGATGAAAATATAAAACTTAAAAATGTAGAATTTAATATTTCTACAAAAGAAGATATGAGTAATGTAATAACTACAGAAAAAACAAATGAAGAAGGCATTGCAACTTTCAATGAATTAGAACTTGGAACATATTATATTCAAGAAGCTAAACAAGTTGATGGATATACTTTAAACAATACTATTTATAAAGTTGAAATTAAAGAAGATGGAGATATTTTAATAATAGCTTGTAAAAATAAGCCAACTGAAATGGTATTTAGCAAAGTTGATGAAACAGGAACTAATGAATTACCTGGTGCAACAATACAAATAATTGAAAAAGAAACAGGAAACATTATAGATGAATGGGTATCTACAGAAGAAAATCATAAAATTAATTATTTGACAGAAGGAAAAGAATATACTATGAAAGAGATTACTGCACCTTATGGTTATGAAATTGCAGAAGAAATAGATTTTGTAGCTGGTGATGGAAAGAAAATTATAATGAAGGATATGCCAATTCTAAAATCTGTAAGAGTTGAAAAGTTGGATAAAACTACAAAAGAACATATTAAATCTAATAAATTTATATTTGGAATTTATGAAGATAAAGATTGTACTAAACTAATTAAAGAAGCAGGGGCAAACGAATATGAGGGTACTGCATTATTTGAAGGATTAAGATATGGAACTTATTACATTAAAGAAATAAAAGCACCTTTAGGATATAAACTTTCAGAACAAGTTGTAAAAATAGAAATAAACGAAAAAGGTGTTTTGGCAGATGGTAAAGCACTAGAAGAAAAAGATAATGTATATGGTTTTGTTTATTATAATTCACTATTACCTTCAATTCAAACAGGTAATGAAAGCAATTATATTTTACTAGGAAGTTTAGCACTAATTTCTCTACTTGGAATAGTTGGAGGCATTACAATATTAAGAAAAAAATACAAAGAAGAATAATTTGAGTGGGTGAAACTCCCACTCTTTTTCATTCGTGAGAAAAGAGGAAAATATGAGAAGCAATATAATTTATAATTTTGAGGACTTTAGAGCATTAGTGACGAATAAGGCTAAAGAAGGTGCTTATTATTTATTATATGATGATTTTTATTTTGAACAAATAGATAAAAACATGATGATAACGAGAGAAGTATTTGCTACAGCTGGAAGATATACAAGATCATTTAATGTAGTAAAATATATAAACTTTAAATTAAAAGACCAATATACAACAAAAGAATTAGCTGAATTTATAGAATTATTAAGAAAAAATACAAGAATACTTCTTACAATATATAATCAAAAAGAATGTTTTTTGTTATTTATAAGCAATAAAGATGACTCAAAATTAGAAAATCAAATAGAAAAACTAATAGAAATGGAGCAATAACATGAGAAAAGAAATAAGAATAATTACTACTAAAAGAGGATATGGAAATATCATAAGGAGTTTAAAAACTTTTAATAATCAGAAGATAATTGACAATATAATCAATGAAAAAACATGTCAAACTTATGGAGGAATAGTTTTTTTAAAATGGGATAATCCACAAGATTTTAAGTTAATACAAACTATAATAATATGTTTAATGAGTCATAGAAATTCATATACAATATGCAAAATAGAAGATGAAGCAGTTTGTACTTATTGTAAAAATATAGAACATAAGAATCTGCCAATACCAGTTATAGATTGTAAATTTAAAGATGAAGAAACAATAGAAAAACTAAAAGCTCTTACAAACAAAAGAAGAAAAGGAGGAAAAACAAATGGGATATAGATCAGATATTAGAATTATAACAAGCGAAAAGGGATTTGAAGAATTAAAAAAGTTTGTGACAAAATATTTAAAAGAGCACAATGAGGATTACAATCTTTTAGAAAATTGTGATATAAAACAAGAAGGAAAAAAACAATGTTATTTTGGTTGGAACTATGTAAAATGGTATGAAAATGATTATGAAGATGTGGATGCTATAATGGAAGGATTACAGCATTTGAGTGACAAAGAATATTCATATAGATATATGAGAATTGGAGAAGAATATGATGATGTTGAAGAACAATATTGTGATGGAGAAAAGGATAAAAATATTTTTCTAGAATATCCAAGTATGATACGAGAATTTGATGATGAATATGTTAAGGAACAACTAAAAGAAAATGATAAAATAATTGAAATCGAAACAGACAAGGAAAACATAGATATATGAGTGCTTATGACGAAATATTATCAAGTTCCAATATAATAAATATTCTTGAATATTATGGATTAAAAGTTGCTAAAAATAAATGTATTTGTCCTTTTCATAGTGATACGCATCCTTCTATGATGGTAAACACTAGCAAAGGTATTGCAAAATGTTTTGCTTGTGGCTCTGGAGGAAATGTTGTATCATTTATCCAAAAATATGAAACAGAAATAAATCATAATGCAATAAGCACAGTAGAAGCTATGCAAAAAGCAATAGATATACAACATTTGAATATTGTCCTTTCACAAAACAATAAAATGCCTCTAACCGAAGAACAAAAGAAACAAAAGACATTATCTAACATTCTAAAAGATGCAATTACTATTTGCGAGAATAATTTAAAAACTAAAAATATAGATGGAGAGAGGACTCTCGACTATCTTAAAAGTAGAAACTTATCTGAACAAATAATCAATAATTTTCATATTGGATTCAATCCTACTTATGATAATATAACTAATAATTTATTATCAAAGTACAATATGAAAGATTTAATAGAAGTAGGCATTACAAAGGAATCTAAAAATGATTATATTGATATATTTAGCCATAGAATAATGATTCCTATATTTGACCAATATGGAAATCCTGTTGGATTTGGAGCGAGAGTATTAGGAGATGCAAAGCCTAAATATATTAACACTATGGCAACTCCATTATTCAATAAAAGTGAATTACTATTTAATTATCATAAAGCAAAATCTTTTGCTAGAAATTATGAAATGATAGTAGTCGAAGGATATATGGATGTTATAAGTGCTAATGCAATGGGATTTGCAAATACTGTAGGGATAATGGGAACTGCATTAACAAAAGAACAAATTGAATTACTAAAGAAATTAAAGTGTGAAATTACTCTTTCCCTTGATAATGATGATGCTGGTAAAAATGCAATGATTCGAGTTATACCAGAATTATTAAATGAAGGACTAGAAGTAAATGTATTAGATATATCAAAATTAGAAGGTAAATACAAAGACTTCGGAGATTTACAAATTGCAAATGTAAAAAAGGAAGATGTTTATAAAACAAAAATATCTGCCTTTATTTTTTTACTTGAAAATCAATATTTACAAAATAAAGAATTAAATGTTGATAATATCTATAATACTTATAAAAAGATGCAAAGAGATGGTTTAATTAAAGATACAAAAGATATTCTTCGCTTTAAAGAATATGTAACAAATAAAACCAATTTTAGAGTAGAGGAGGTTGAAGATATTATTATGCCAAAAGAAGTAAAACAAGAATCCAGAGTTGAAAGATATAAAGGCTTATTTTTCTATTACTATATAATGGATCATTTGAAAAAATATGCGACTAATCATCAAGATAGAATATTACAAAAATATCTTGAAACGAATGCTATTACACAAGAACTAATTGAAGAAACATTGAATAATGAAAATTATTTAAAAGATGGAGAAAATACAATAGATATTTCAAGATATGTAAATGAGTACATCTATACATCTGATGATTATATAAAATTTAAAAATGATAAAATTTTTATTCTAGAAAATTTACTAAACAATGTAAAAAGTTTTGATCAAGAAGGGAATGTTGTAAATATAAAATTATCTGTAGAGCAAAAAGATATTGTTTTAAAGCAATATGCAGAAAGTTTTGAAACTAATATAAAAGATTATATTGAAAACAATCCAGATGAGTTTGAGGATTTATTTATTGCTAATAATACTTCGCAATTTGAGAAATTATTTCCTAAAACTTATGTTGAATCACTAAAAGAACAGGCAGTTAGTAGATTTAAAAATGAAAATGTTATGGAAGCAGTAAGATATGGTTTAGCATATCCAGATAATATGAAATCTGCAATGACTAGACAATTTGTGAATAATGACAAATACAAGACTTTACTTGTTTTCAATAATAATAAAAATATTTTAGGATTAACACCAGAAAATATTATGAAAGAAACGAAAGAAGAATTAGAAAAAAAGCCAGAGAAAACAAAACAAAAAGAACAAGATGACATACAAAAGACAGAAGTTGAAACTGTAAAAAATAATAATGATATGTCTGTATTTATTAAATTATCTGGAAAAGAAAAAGAATCGTTTAAAGGTATTTATTTGCCTATTGATAGTGGAACACAAGTATTTATTCCAAAACAATTATATAGAATCGATGATGGAAAACTACAAATATTAAATTCACAATCAAAATCAGCAAATATGAGCGAATATGCAGTAGATGAAAATACTAGAACTAAAAAATTTATGAATAGATTAACATTAGATAATTTTTATCATAAATATTTTAATTTATATGAAATTTCAATGGAGAAAGAGGTGATTCCAAGTGCAAGCTACTAATAAAAGTGATGCAACACAAGTCTATGAAGGTGCAGAAAGAGCTACAAGAGTTGGTATAAAGGATTTCTTTAAATATATTTTAAAGCCATTTTCAGTATTTAGTTATCATTATTTTGTTGAAGGCATAAAAGCAGTACAAAAAGATGGACCAACAAAAGAATTAGAAAAGATAACTAATCTTTCCTATGATGAAACAATAAGAGTAATGGAAAAGTGTCAAAAAGATGGAATTAGAGTTGTTGCAAGTGAAAGAAAACTATCAACAGAAAATACAGAGTTTGGTAAGAAAAAATCACTATTTCAACAAAAAAGAATAACAAAATATGCAAGAAGAATAAAAGGTTTAAGCGATTTTAAAGCACATTTTCCTAGAATTGCAAAAGTGTTGCATATAAATAGACTTATGGCTAGATATGAAAAGAAACAAGCAGAGCAAGTGAAATCACATCAGAATAAAAGATATAATATCTATTTCAATAAATCTAAACAGGGATATATGGGAGATAGAATTGCAGACTTAATAGAATATAGAACTAAAATCTCAAAAGACTTATTTGATGACAATATACAAGCTGCAATAGAAGAAACAAAAGAAAAAGGACAGACTTTAAATGCACAGGAATTGAAAGATTTATCAGAAAGTCTAAATTTACACGAAATGGGTGAAGTCGAAGTTGAAGAATTTAAGAAAGACTATTGTATTCACTCTATGCCTTTCTCTGCTTTTATGAGTATAAAAGATGATTTAGAAGTCGCAGATATTCCTTATGGAATGAAAGTTGTTACAAATGATGAAGATAAAAAAATTGCTAGTATATACTTTGAAAATAAACATTTAGAAAGATATTCGGAACTTGGATTTAATAATGTAGGTCAGATTCGTGTGTATGGATCTGATAATAAAAATATGCAATGGAATATCAATTCACAAGATGAAATAATATCTTTCAAGACAAAACTTGGAGAGCAAGAAAGACAAACTTATGAAACATTAAGTGGTAAAAATTATATTATGAAAAGAACAGAGAATGAGTGTGTTTGGACTGTTTTTAAAAATGATATAAAAGAACTTGCAGAAAAGGAAAAAAAAAGGAATGTAGTAAATGAGGATTTAGAAAAGCATAATATCTTTGAAGAACTTGAAAAAGAAGTTGCTAATTCTCCTACTCTAACAGAAGATAAGAATATAGAAATAAATATAGCAGATGAAAAAGAAGTAGGTGAGTAAAATGGATAAGATACAAGAAAAAGCATATTTTAACATTGGAAATAGTGAATACTATGAAGGCTATCATATAAAAGATGAGCGTTGGAATGGTTGGGCTAGACCTTATTTTGAAAAATGTATCGCAGAATTATTTGTAAATAATTTTGCTACAAAAGATTTTCAAATTGTATATGATAAATATACAGATTGTTATATTTGTAAAACATTAGAAAATGATATAGTTACTGCAACAGATATAGCAGAGAAAAAAATCATAAATACAAAAGAAGGAGCAAAAAAAGTATATGATTTTGGCTCTATAGGATGGACTTGGGATGATTATACTCTTGATGAAATAAAAAATCGAGAGAATATTCATATAATTACTCCAGATAAACTTATAGAAAAAGATTCTATAAATTTAGATTATTAAAAAATGGGAGGTGATGCAAATATGCTGGTGAAAAGAAATAAAAAGAGTTCAAAAGTATTATTTGTAATAGTTTTTGCAATTATATTTTACTATATGTTAAGAGTAACAACTCTGGTGTCTGCTAATAATGGAAATTGGTCTTTTGATTATTTTACCATTGCTCTGAATGAATTATATAAGATTAACACTCCAATAGATTTTTCAAGAAATAACTTTCTTGTATCTAGTGGGGTGTCTGTTTTTGTTTTAATGATTTACGAAACTTATAAAATGCAAAACAAAAAGAATATACAAGAAAACACCTATGGCTCTGCTGAATGGAAAACTCCAAATGATATAAAAGATAAAAGAGATAAGAACTTTGAAAATAATATGATTTTAACACAGACAGAATTGATTTCTAAAAATATGAAAATTAGCAAAATGAATAGGCATGTTATATTGATAGGTAGGCCTGGAAGTGGTAAGTCGAGATATTATTTTAAGCCTAATATTCTAAATGCAAATGGAACAATAATCGTAACTGATCCTAAACGGAGAACTTTTGCGAGATTGTGGTTATTCATTAAAGAAAAAAGGCTATACAATAAAAGTTCTTAACCTTGATGATAAGTCTTGTTCGGATTGCTACAATCCACTAATGTATATTAAAGAAAGTCATAATAATATTGGTTATTATGATGAGGAACATCCAATACAAGAAGATGATGTAATGAGCTTAATAAATACAATAATGGCAAATACTAAAAGCGAAAATATACAAAATACTTCTGGAGATCCATTCTGGGAAAAAGCAGAAATGATATATCTTCAAGCCTTATTTTATTATACATTAAGACACTATGATAAAGCACATCAAAACTTTACTACTGTTTTGAATTTGATTCGTTTATCGAATCCAGATTCTACAGGTGTATCAAATTTAGATAGATTATTTGATGCTTGGGGAAAAGATGAGCCAGAGTCAATAGGTGTAAAACAATATAAGCATTTTAAAGTTGCAGCATCTGCACCAAAAATGATGAGTACAATTATTATGGTTGCAACTGCAAGATTAGCTTCATTCAATATTAAAGAAATTGCAAATATGACTGATACAGATACTATGGAACTTAACAGAATAGGGATGCCTATGGATAACAATTCTCCTTTATTAAAACAGATAAATAGTGAATCTAATAAACCTATTGGAAATGGAAAGGTTGCATATTTCGTAATAACAAAACCGAGCAACAATACTTTCAACTATTTAGCAAGTATTTTTTATACACAACTATTTGAAATCATTGATGAAAATGCAAAACTATGTGGTGGAAGTTTAGCAACTCCAGTAGAAATCTATATGGACGAGTGGGCACAATTAGGAGAAATTCCAAGATTTGTTGAAGAACTTGCTTATTTGAGAGGATTAAATGTTGGAATTACTGTAGGATTGCAATCATTAAGTCAATTAAAACAAAAATATAAAGATAGTTGGGAATCTGTTTTAGATTGCTGTGATAGTACTCTTTTTATGGGAGGAATGAGTAAAGAAACTTTGGAATATTTAGTGGCTCTACTTGGCAAGAAAACTTGGTATAAAAAGTCATCTGGAAGGACTTATGCTAGACAGGGATCATCTTCAACTAACTGGGATGTAGTTGGTAGAGAACTAGCAACTTTAGATGAGTTATCAAAGATGCCAAGTGGTAATTGTGTACTTTTTATAGCAGGAATAGGAGCTTTTTATTCTAAACTATATAACTTAAAAGAACATCCTAACTATTCTGAATTATATGAGCCACGAGATAATAATTCTCAAAAACTCTATAATCACAAGAAAGAATTGCAATATGGTGAAAACGCAGACTATAGAATGTTATGCGATTCTGGCTTATCATTTGTAATTCCTATTGAAAAGCCAGAAATAAGAGAGGTTGATAAGGATGACTTAAAAGACCTTAAACGAACTGGAGTAATCCAATTTGAGGATTTAGTAATAAAAAAATAATTAAATAAGAAAAGAGATAAATCTTTAAATTGGATTACTAGCCAATTAAAGGGGGATTTATCTCTTTTTAATTGGAGGTAAAAAATTATGAAAAAGATTAAAAATTTATTTAGAAAATTAAGAGAGAAAGTAGCAGTTATAGGAACAACTGCAATGGGCACATTGATTCTTGCAGAAACAAGAGTATTTGCAGCTTCAAACACAGAATCTATTGATTCATTTATAAATTTTGCTTGTGATTGGCTAACTAAAATTGGTGGAGTTATTGCTCTTGTTGGTGGTGTTATGTTTGCACTTGGTTGGCAAAGAGAAGATGCTGAAGGTAAATCAAGAGGTTTAATGACACTTATGGCAGGATTTATGCTTGTTGCAATCGCACAATCAAAGAATTTATTTGGATTATAAGAGAAGGAGGACAAATAATTGGATGGAATTATAAGACTTCTTTATAGTTTCAAATTTACAGTTTTCGGTATTGATATAGATAGTGGTAATTTAATAGGTACGATAGAAAAATTAACGAATTTCTCTAGTGTAAAAGGTATCAATATTTGGTCTATTGGAAAAACAGTAAATGATGTAATAGTTCCAATAGCGTTAAGTCTTTTAATCCTTTTCTTTATGATTAACTTGATAAAGAAATCAATGGAAGTAGAGAGAATAAGTTGGGAAAGAGTAGTAATGGCTTTTGTTTCATTCTTATTACTTAAATACTTTATTCAACACGGATACGATTTCTTATCTAGTATTATGAATATAACAAATGACATTTTTGTTAGTATTACACATGCCATAGGTAATAGTAATTCTTCAATTAATATTGCAGACACTTTAATTGATGCAGTACCAGATGGATTTGTAGATAGTATTATGACATATCGGATTGTATTTAATACTATTCATTCCGTTTATGACAACAATCGTACAGATTCTAACACAGATATTTTTGAGAGTTGTAAAGCTAATACTATGTTTTGCTTTTGCTCCAATACCAATCGCTCTTGCTGCTGATGATGAAGGTAGAGAAAAAGCAATTCAATACTTCCTTTTTTCAGCAAGTGTTGGATTAGAAGCAGTAATAATATATTTAGCAACAAATATCTATTCTATTGGACTTGCAGGATTGAGTAGTACAGTAGGCTCAACAAATGCAATATCAACAATAGTTGCAATGTTATTCCTTAACGGAATGTATTTGGCAGTAATACAGTACGCAAGTCAATTTGCAGAAAAACTTACAGGAGGTCATTGATAATGGATAATATAGAAATTACAGTATTTGATGAGATAAAGGATTATAAAGAAAAAATATATTTCTTTAATTTTAGACAATGGATATTTGCAATTCTAATAATAATTGCAGTTGTTCCCACTTATCTGATCTTAAAAGAAAAGATTGGTGAAGAAGCAACAAGTTATATAGTAATTGCAATAGCAGGAGTTCTAGGATTTATAGGATTTGTCAAAATACACGAACTACCAGCAGAGAAGATAATGCCTTTTTGGTTTAGGCATTATCTTCTTTTTGCAAAGTCAATACATTATATGACAGATAGTGAGTATGAACTTCAACATCAAAAGAAAAATAAGCACAAAACAAAATCAACAAAAACAGATAATTCTAAAACTACAAAAGCTGAAATTAGAGAAATGAAGAAAAAACAAAAACAAGCCAAAATATTGGAAAAGGCTAGAAAAAAATATGGAATAAATCCAGAATATTCTAAAATAGAAACTATAAAAGAAGAAAAAGAAATTAAAGTAAATGAAATTAATGAATCTAATAATTCAAGAAAAGATGAACTATCAGAGAAGTTATCAAAACTATCAAAAGAGCAACAAGAGGCTCTTTTAAAACTGTTAGAGAGGTAATATAAGATGAATTTAAGTCAATGGGAAAAGTCATTATTGGAATATTATCTAAACAATCATAATGCTAAATGGATGCGAGTTTATAACAACAAGCATCCTATTTTAGAAACAAGAGTTGTGTTTTATACAATATTCAAAAGAAAGATAAAAAAGCAGCCATATTGTGGCGAATTAACCTATACAGGAATGTTTAAAAAATTAGTTGAAGGAGATTGGTATTTTATTCCCAATCTTCTTGACAGTTATAAGGAGGAACAACATTGAAAAAGGTAAAAGAAAATAAGAAAAATAAAGAAAAGAAAGAATTTTTTTTATTTACTATATTTAATGAATTTTCAAAGAAAATAAAAGCACATAAAGTTGCAAAGCCTAAAACTACATCACAAATTATTCATACATTTTTTAAAGACTTTAATGAAAAAAATTCAATTATACAATTAGATGATACACATTATTCTGTTTGCTTTGAATACCAAGACATTTCTTTTGCAAAAGCAAACTATGAGGAACAAGAGAATATTTTTCTTAAATGGGTTGAATTTTTACATTCCTTTAACTATAACGATCATATTCAAGTAGTTTGTTTTGGTACACCAGTAAAGACTAATGATTATAAGCAAAAATTTATATATAATGAAAACAACCTAAATGAAAATGAATCTAAAGTTGCAAATGAGTTTAATACTCTTATAGAACTTGCAATCGGTGATAAAGAAGAAATATTATGTGAGAAAAGACAAGTAGTCATTACTACGAAAGCTGAAAATATGAAAGAAGCACAAGATATATTTCTTCAATATCAGTTGAGGGCAGAAGAAAAGTTTAAGGAATTAAAGTCCAAAATAAAAAGAGTAAATATAGTAGAAAGATTAGGCTCTTTATATAATATATTTCATAATGAACTTGCAGAGGAAAATGGAATTGATAATTTTATTAAATATGCAATAGATAATAAATTGAGTATTTACGATGTTTTAGCACCAAAGCAAGATGTATCTTTTAGAGAAAAGAATTATATAAAGATTGGCGAAGATAAATTTATTCGTGTTCTATATGTTAGTAAACTGCCTAAATCTATAACACCAAGATTTTATAATAGAATAACAACAATAACTAACTATAATATTATTACAACTTTGAATATTACACCTACAGATCCAGCTAAAGTAATCAAAATGGTGAATAAGAAAATATCTGGAATGAAAACAGAAAGATTGGAAAAAATTAAAAAAGCCAATAAAAATAACTACAGTTATGAAGCTGTACTTGATGAAAAATTAGAAGATGCTATAAGTGATGCACAAGAATTAAGAGATGCACTTCAAAAGAAAAAACAAAAGTTATTTACTAACAATGTTTTAATATGTATTCAAGCTAGTTCACTTGATGAACTAAATAAAGCAACAAAATTAGTAAAGAGTATTGGAAATGAATATCTAATTTCTCTATATAATTTAGATTGGCAACAACTTGAAGGAGTGCAAAATTGCCTTCCATTTGGTTGGAATACTTTGCAAATACAAAGGTCATTAACTTCGGAATCTACTGCTACCAATGTTCCTTTCAATACAAAGGACTTGATGCACGAGGATTCTATTTTTTATGGAATAAATCTTGTTTCAAAGAATCCAGTATTTTGCGACAGAAAGAAACTACTAAATGGAAATGGTTGTGTTTTAGCAACATCTGGAGCAGGAAAATCATTCTCCATAAAATTACTTATAGAGCAAGTATTATTGCGTTATCCAGAGGATGAAATTTGCGTAATTGATCCACAACGGTGAGTATTATCCTTTAATTAAAGCATTTGGAGGACAGGCATTAAATATAAGCACAAATACTGATACACATATAAATCCATTTGACAGTTCGTTACAATATGCGAAGAACGATAAAGAAGCAATAAAAGAAAAATCTGAATTTATACTTGCTTTTATAGAATCAATAGTAAATGGATTATCTGGAGAACAAAAAACTCTTACAGACCGTTGTACGAATAATATTTATGAGGATTATAAACTTCATAATTATAATAAAGAATATGAGCCAGATTTCAAAAAATTCTACAATGAATTATTAAGACAGCCAGAAAGCGAAGCAAAAAATCTTGCACTTATTATTGAGAGATATGTCAAAGGAAATATGGATATATTTGCAAAGAAAACAAATATAGAAATAAAAAATCGTTTTATTACTTTTGATATATCAGAACTACCACCAAGCATACAAACAACAGGATATTTAGTTGTATTAGACCATATTATGAATAGACTTCATAGAAATAAAACATTAGGAAAACATACCTGGATATTTATTGATGAGTTTCATATATTACTTGCAAATAAGTTTTCTAGTGAATATATTGCAAAAATATATAAGACTGGAAGAAAAGAGAACGCAATACCTACTATTATTACACAAAATATTGCAGATGTAATTAAAAATGAGGATGGATGCAAGATATTATCTAACTCTGAATTTGCTATGATATTAAAACAAAAACCTTTAGATTTACCACCAATTTGTAAGATTTTTGACATAAGTGATGAAGAATCAAGATATGTAACAGATTCACCATCTGGGCAAGGTATTATCGTTTATGGAGATGACAAAGTTATCTTTAGAAATCAAGTATCAAAAGATTCTTATATTTATGAACTAAATCAAACTTCAAATATGCAAGTAAGTAGAGGATAGACTATGGCTAATGATAATAGTAAAGATATAGCAAATTCACTTAATAAATATACAGATTATGCACATAAAGGTACGAATCTTGTATTAGATAGTGCAGAAAATATAAATAAGTGGTATGCAGAACAATTAAATAAAATAACTGAAAGTGATGTTGATACTTCCAGAATCGAAACTGGAGTAGATAATTCTATAGAAGCAAATGATATTGCTAACAAAAATGAAAAAGAAATATCTACAAAAGTAAAACAATACAATGAAATACAAACTAATAAAGGCAATAACAAAGTTAATATAATAAAGTCAAAGAAGATACAAACTGCATCAGAAAATGATAATAATACAGAGTTAACAGAAGGCAATAATAATGGAGCAATACTCGAGAAGAATGATGGTAAATTAAAGACTTCTAAAAGAATATCTACAGGAATAAAAGGAGCAAAAATTGTAAACAATTCTGCTCAAAGGATAATTAGAACTGGAAAAGATATAAGTGCAGGATTAAATGAAAATGGTACTACTGCTTTTAAAAGTTCTTCGACTAGAATAATGACAAAACCTATAAAGAAAGCATCTAATAAAGTTACAAAAGAAACTGTTAAATACACAAAGAAATTTACAAAGAAAATCGGAACAAAAATAAGTAAAAAGATTAGTGAAAAACTAGGACAAAAAGTAATATCTAAAACAACCAATGTAATGATAAAACTTATGAGATTACTCGTAAAATTGATGGCTAAAGTAGTAGAAATGATTATTTCAATGCTTCCACAAATTGCACCGGTTATCATTATTATAGTTGTTATAGCTGCTTTTTGTAGTTTTTTCGGTATTGGAATGAGTGAAGATACGAAGAAAAATTATGAAACTTATATGATAAATATGCAAAATGAATATAACAAAACTACTGTAGAATATTACAATTCTGGTAAAGTAGTTGAAGGTACAATCGAAGGTAAAGGAATGATAAACTGGAGAGCTCCACTTTCAATACTTCAAATGTTGAATGGTGATCTGACTTATGATTTTGCAGAATTAACAGTATTAGAACAATTTAGAAAAGCAGAATTATATGAAAAAATAAGTGATGTTACTTATACTTATGAGAAAGAAAAAGATGCAGTAGATGGAAATGGCAACAAGATTAAAGAAACTGTTACTGACACAAAGAAAGTAGTTAAAAATCCTTCTTTAGATGACTATATATCTTGGTGTAATAAAAACTTTAGTGTTATAAACCAATATAAAGTTGCAAAAGGATTAAATGTAAATTGGAATCAAAAGGCATTTACAGATGATGAAGTAGAACAAATAAGATTGTTATATAACTCTAATTCATTTTTTGAATTATTTAGTTCTGATTTTAAATCAACTTATGCTTACTTAAATGTAAACATTGGAGATGAACAATTAAGAGCTATATATGATGAATTTTTGAAAAATGTTGGTACAAGATATTTAATGGATCACAGTAATCTAAAATATGATGAATGTATGGATTACTATGATTGCTCTTCTTGGGTTATACATTGTCTTGCACATACTGGAATTATAACAATACCAAATACTGGAGCACAGGGAATATATAACGGATATTGCTATCCAGTAAATGTAAATGATAGAAATGCAGGAGATTTAATCTTCTTAAAAGATACTTACGATACTGGAGAGCCTGGAAGTATATCACATATAGGAATTTATATGGGAACTCTTACAATAGATGGAGATACTAATGAATATGTTATAGATACTGGAGGAAATCCATCTGGGGTTAGAATTAGAAAATATAACAATGGCTGGTGGAATGGTGAGCATTTCTATGGATTTGGTAGATTGAAACAATAGAGGTAAGTTGCATTATGAAAAAGATAATAAGAGTGTTTTTATTAAGCATATTTTTAGCATTTTTGCTATCTATAACAATGTGCTTTGAAGATTTTAAAGTTAGAATGAGTATTGTATTTTTTATGTACTCATTCTCTTTTTTTATAATTATGAAATTTGGAGGCGATTACAATGAAAATAAAAATGGTAAAAATGGGGAGTGATTATACAACTCCTATAAATTGCAGATTAAGAGGGATTGTTGTTACATCAGATAATAAGCATCTATCTGTAGAAATTGGATGTGCATATAGTCCTGACATTAGGCATACATCATTAACTCAAAAAGAATACAATATAAAATATCCTAATCCACAATATGTTTCGATAAATTCGTGTTATAGGGTGGATATTCCAGAAGATAGATATAAGAACTCAACAAAAGAATATAGCAAATATATTAGAGCAAATTTTTTTGAAATTCCTTATACAGAAAAAGGTATTATAGAATTTTTAAAGAAACTCAATAATGATATTGATGGAATAGAACTTGTAAATGAATACTATATAGATAAATATTGTGAAGAAAATGGATTTTATGAGTTATATGATGATAGATTAAAACATAATTACGAAATATTATCAATAAAATATCTAGATCCAGATATAAAAGATAAGAGCAAAATTACATACAAATATACTTGCTATGCAAAAGATGGTACAGAATTTAGTGAAATAGGAGAGGAAAGAGATAATATAAAAAATATTGTTAAAAAATATGGGGTAGAAAATGTTAAACCACTTACATTAGATTATATAGACAAATTGTGTAAAACTTTCACGAGTATAGAGTTAAAAGAAAAGTTTAATCAATTAATAATTGATGTATTTGAAACAGATAAAGATGAAATTTTATTAGAAATGGATAATGATTATACAGATATTTAATGGGGGTGATGTATAATGAATGTTGATATTATTGAAAAACCTAAAAAAATATTAGTGAAGATATAAAAGTAGGTTCTTCTACAGATATTGTAAATTTAAAAGATGTTCAAGAGATTAGAAATGCAATCAGAGAACATCTTTTATTTATTGGATTAGACAACAGAAATAATATTAGAAATATTACATTACTAGGAATAGGAACTTCTTGCAATGTAGTAATAGATTCAAAAGAAATAATAAGAACTGCTCTTTATTCTGCAAGTAATAAAGTTATTTTAGTACATAATCATCCTTCAAATAATCTAGAGCCAAGTAAAGATGATTTACATTTAACAGATGTAACAAATGAAATGCTTAAAGTTTTTAATATTCAACTTCAAGATCATATTATTGTAACAGAAAAAGATTTTATTAGTATGAATGAAATACAGAAAATAGGCAAAGAAAGAAATATAAAGTCTATAAATACTTTGCAAAAAGGAATGTTAATAGAAGAAAATGAAAGACTAAAACAAAAAATAAATGAATTACAAAAAGAAATAGGAAAGAATAATTCTTTACAAGTTATCTCTGCTGAATATGTTGGAAATTATAATGACACTACAGTTTATAATGTAGAGCTATCATTGAACGGCAAAAAAGAATATGCAACATTAGAAAAAAAGAACAATGATATAGATGCAAGTTATAAATGGGAAGTCTTTTCAAATCTAGCATTAAAAGATGAAGAAATGGATTATATTATTCAAGTTGTTTCTAAAAATCCTCCTACAATGTCTATTGATGCTCCTCCTACAATATATGAATCTTTATCTGTAGATGAAATAGAAATGGAGGGATAGCTTTATGGATAATACAATACAAATGAATCTCTTTGAATATTTTATAGATGAAGAAAAATTTTCTATACAAGATGCTACAAATCTTGTGAAGAATATTAAAAATATGCAAGTAAATAATGAATCTATAAGAGCAAGAATATATGAAGGTGTTGAAAAAGGAATTTTTACTAAAATATCAAGAGGTGTTTACAAAGTAACAAGTCAAATTGAAGGAAAAGAAAATACTTGCTTATTGATAAACGGAGATGGGAGAGATTTATCAATTATAAAAGATAAATCTATTGATGGAATTATAACAGACCATCCATACGATTTACAAAAAGCATTAACTGGGGGAAACAGAAAGTTTGCTACATTTGAATTATTTAGATATGAAAGTAAAGACTTTAAAGAAAAACGAAGAGTATTAAAAGAGGGGGCATTTTTAGTTGAATTTCTACCAGAAGAATCAGAAGTTAATTTTGATTATCTATATGAAATTAAGAAAATGGCACAAGAAAATGGATTCAAATATTTTGCGAAAGTTGCATGGAAGAAAGGCAATTTTATATCTAATACTGGAAGAAAAAGCAAGAATATTGAAGATGTTATGATTTTTAGCAACGGAGAGCCTAGAAGTTTAAAACTAGATGCAAAGAAAAATCTAGCAATAGCAAATGAAAATAATTTAGATATAAAAGGCAAATCATCTTATGAAGTTAGAGATATGTTACAAGAAAATAATCTTGATGTTTATTATATGAAAGGCACAAATGGGATGCTACCAACTGCTTTTGATTATCAACCTAAAAATATAAAAGATAAGGTAATGGAAGCAGAAAAGCCAGTAGAACTAATTGAAGAAATAATTGAATATATCTCAAAAC
Source organism: Clostridium sp. CAG:389 (assembly GCA_000438255.1). Lineage (GTDB taxonomy): Bacteria > Bacillota > Clostridia > TANB77 > CAG-508 > CAG-269. The sequence continues at coordinate 14,756 of FR901872.1, read as the reverse complement.
CTTATGAAACTCTTTTAGATCAGTATGCAGGAAGTGGTAATTTTGTAATTGCTTGTTATAACAAAAAAAGAAATGGTATTGCTATTGAAAAAAATAATGAAATGTTTGAAAAAATGAAAGATAATATTGAAAGTAATTTAGATGTGAAATTTCAAGAAATCGACTATGAATACTAATTGATATATAAAAGTTGTTATGGTATAATGTTCTCGAAGAATAGTAATTTGAAAGTGAGATGAAGAATATGGGTAATGAGAATAAAAAAGATTTTAATGTTATGATGAATAATAATAAGGATATGCCTAAAATACAAGTTATTAAAGATGAGAAAACAATAAAAAAATATTGTAAATTTAAAAGTTATATGGTATTATAAATATATCATTAATAATAAAGGAGGATTTATGAGAAATAAAACAAAAGTTATAATTTTTTTGAGTATAATATTGACTTTATTTATTTTAAGTGTAGTTATATATCTAGTATTATTTTCAACTGAAAAATATATTTGCACAATTAAAAATATAAATGGTAATGACATTATTGCTGAATTATTAGAAGCACAAAATAATGAAACTATTAATGATTCAGATTTACTAACTAAAAAGCAGTATACATTTTCAATAGAGAATGTTTCAGTTAAAAATGAAGAAGGAAAGAAAATCGATAAAACTGAATTAAAGGTTGGAGATGTAATCTGTATTACTAAGGAAAAAGAAAGAATAAAAAAAGTAGATTTGGCATATAGAGTAGAACCCTTACATCGTATCAAATCAATAAAATTATTGAAAACAAATTAAAAGTAGAAATGAAGAAAATTTTAATAGAAAAAATGTCGAATTTTGTCGAAAAATGCAATAAAATATAGTTATATTTATTGCATTTTTTATTGACATTTATTGTAAAATTGTGATATAGTCTAATCATAAAAGAAGCCTTAATTTGACTTCTAAAAATAAAGAAAGGAGAAAGCGTATGAAAAGACAATTATTCAGAAAACTTTTTGCAGTAGTATTGATAAGTATTATATTTTCTATGCTTATCATGACTAGCAATGTTCAAGCTATGACCCCAAAAACAACAGGTCCAAACCTAAATGAGATTTTAGAAACAGAAGAAAAAATTATGATGTATGATGCCAAAACTGACGAAACAAAAGAAGTTGATGTCGAAGAGTTAAGACAAGTATTATCATCACAAAATAAAGCAAGAGGAGGTAGTTTTGATAGCATTGCTCCATATGATCCATATGCAAACTCAAATATGAGACAAAATGAAGCTACACCACTTGCTGCTGATTCTGCTGAAAGAGTAACTAATACTTACAATTTTCCTAATAGAGTAACTTGCAGAATAGAATCTCAAGAAATCTATGGAACTTGTGCAATAGTTGGACCAAATGTAGGTTTAACAGCTGCACATTGTGTATTTAATAAAGACAATGGCAATGCAGCATACAAAAATTGGACTATATATCCAGGATATAATAATGGAACCTATTATGGTACACCATGTGGTTGGGATAAAGTATATTATTCAAGCAAGTGGATGGAAACTCATAGTGACCAATATGATTGGGCTATTTGTGTATTGCAATCAGATGTTGGTAAGCAATTAGGTTGGTTTGGTGTTCAGTCTTATGGCTCTAATTCAGAATTAAAAAATGTAAATGTTAGAGTTTATGGTTATCCAGGAGATACTAATTATGGATTCCCTAGTGATGCTAGATATCAATATACAACTGGAGAAAAAATTACTTCAGTTGGTGATAGATATTTTAGATATTCTGGATGGACTTTTGGTGGATTTAGTGGTGGTCCTATCGCTCGTACATCAGACAATTATATTGTTGGAATTCACTTTGGTTTAGTTTGGAACACTCCTACAGGTGTAAGAATAACACAAGAGATGATAGACATTATTAGAAGCCTTAGCTAAAAATATATAGTTAAAAAGGACATTACAATTTTGTAATGTTCTTTTTTTATATAATAGGAAATTACGATATTTTAAGTTAAAACTCAAATAAGTGCTAAATGGTGACAAATTTACTTTATTGTTAGTAGTAATTATTAAATCTAAAATCACATAACACTATAAAATCTATTGACAAAATTAGGAAAACAAAGTAATATATATAATACAATATTTCCAGTAAATATTGTATTATACAGAGGATTGCTAACAGCTAAATGGAGGTATGAATATGGCAATTAACCTTTTTAAACGGAGTATAAGTTTTTTACTTATGCTAATTATGGTAGCAACGACCACATGTACAGCTTTTGCGCAAGAAAACCTATCAACAGATTTAGCTAATGAAGAATACACGGAAGTTTCCGAGTATATTCTCAATGTAAGCGACACAGGAGAGATAACCTTAGCTGCAGAAGATAAGAAAATTGTTCCGTTCAGCAATTCGCCTGTTCGTGGAATTGTTCCAAGTAATGGCTACATTGACTTAAATCCTACATTAGAAAGTTATATAGGGTTTAATAAGAATTTTGTAGTTAATGCAACTTCGGACAGCACATCAGGGGCACTATTTGTGTACTTGTACAAGCCAAACGGTAATATCCAATCAAATGACTGGACAATGGGTGTTAATGAAATAGTTAAATGGAGTGTATTTCTTCCATCATCTGGCACATGGAGGGTACGATTTGTAGCACAAGGAACAACTGCACCTGTAAATGTCTATGCTCGCTGGGAATGATTACATTGTTTAATCCAAAAACAAAGTATTAAGAACTGAATAGTTAGCAATTCCTCTGTAGGTGGGAATGTATTAATTGCATTCCCATTTTTATTACAAAGAAAAAATAGAAATTTTCATTAATGTTTTTTAGAAGAATAATTATAAAAAAGAATACAGCTAATTTTAAAATTCCAGAATTTTAAAAAGGAATATAGTATATTATAGAAGAATTTAAAAATGTTGTAGCAAAAACAATATAAAAGGTTTTAAGTTTAAAAAACTGTAATTAAAATTACAATTTAGTAATTAGTTAGAAAAATAGTAATTTGAAAGTGAGATGATATTTTTGAATAAAGATATATTATTGTCTAATATAGATAAAATTCATACTACTGAAATGGGTATTGATAGAATTAAGAAGAATCTAAAATTGAATACTAATGATGTAGTTGAATTTTGTAAAAATAAAATATTAGATAAGAATTGTAATATTTATAAGCAGGGTAAAAATTGGTATTGTGAAATTGATAATATTAAAATAACTATTAACTCTTATAGTTATACAATTATTACAGCACATTTAATCAAATAAATTACAATTTTATATCTTAATTAAATATAAATGAATTAGAAGCAAGTCGAAAGATGAGCTTCTTTTTTGTTAGAAAGGAGAATCTTTATGACAGGAAAAGAAATTAAGAAGATTAGAACAGAAATACCACGATTCAGAAATGGAGTTGCTTGTAATTTAACAGCAGAACAAAAACAACTGCATAGAGAATTAGATTGCAGAGAAATGATAAATAGTTGTTTATGTTATGGTAGTAACTTTTTAGAATCTCGTTATAGTGAACCATATATTCAAGATTTAGGCAGAGAAAGAGTGATTGAAATATATAATGAACAAAAGATTGATTTTGATAAGGCAATCGTTCTTCATAATGTTTATGAAGATGGCGAGGGTGTTACTTATAATTCAATCAAGTGGGAAGATGAAATAGAAATATAAAAGATTGGAAGTGATTATTATGCAGAAAGTATTTAGTATTTTTGCTCAAAATTTAGCTTATTATAACGAAGAAAGTATTGAAGGAGGATGGCTAGATTTACCACAATCTCCAGAAGTTATAGATAAATATTTAAAAGAAGTTGTAAAAGTGGATGATGAACACGAAGAATATGAAATAGCAGATATTGATGACAACATAAGTCCGTTTCCTTATGCTTCAATTCAATGGTCTAGTGTAAAAGAATTAAATGAATTGGCAATTATATTTAGTAAATTGGATGAATGTCAAAGAGAAGCTATCCAAGCATATTTAGTTTATTCTGGAGAGGAACATTATTCTATAAGTCAATTAGTAAATATATGCTTACAAGCTGATAATATAAATTACTGTAGATACAGTTTTGAAGGATTAGAGTATAATCAAGATTGCTCTCCAGAATTGAAAATGGGATATACAATGGCAGAAGAAAATGGAATATATATTCAACTTCAAAAGCAGGGAATAATAGACTATTTTGATTTTGAAAAATATGGAGAAAGTTTTGGATATGATTATGAATTATTAAGTAATGGATATTTTATTCCAAATTACGATATAGATTTGGATTGTTACTCAAAAGAAGAAATACAAGAAAAGATGAATGAAATTTTAAATGAAAAATTAAAGGAACAAGAGGTGAGTGAAATTGAGATATAAAGGAAAAATAAAAGAATTAAATCATATTATTATTTCTGATCCGAGTTATGATGAAAGTGTAACTTGTAGATATGAAAATAATAACTTAAAAGAAAAAGACTGGTATGTAGATATTGATATAAAGCCAACTGTCGATGAAATAGAGGACTTAACCATAAAAGGTACAGAGTTCTTTTTATTTTTGTCAAAAGATAGAAGATTAAGTGAATTAAGAGAAAATGGAGCAATTAGATATTTAAGTGGAATTGAACTAAAAGAAACTGAAATTGGAATGGATACAGCTTGTGTTGCTATAGGAATAAATGAAAAAGCAGATGAAATAATTGAGTTAAGAGATGACTGGCAACCAGAATGTTCTTTAAATACACTTACAGATGGATTATTTGGAACAGTTAAAGAAGGAAAATTACAAGACCATACTGTTTTTATATGGCTATCTGGTTATTTGGATGAAGATACAGGGTATTCGATTGAAGAAATAATTGACTATCTACAATATCAATTAAACATTATAGAACTTGAAAAAGATATAACAAAGTCAATAATTATAAGACAACAAGACATATTAGATAAAATGAAAGAATTTCAATTAAGATTTAAAGAAATAACAAAAGAAGATCCAAAACTTCTTCAATTTTTTGATAAAGATAATAGATTTTCAAACATAACATTTGCAGGTACATATTTAGCTGGAATTGCAGTTAGAAATGAACAAAGAAAAGCAGAAAATCTGGATGGGAAAATAGAACATTCTCCATATTCTAAAGAGCAAGAAAAGTTAATAGAAGAATATACAAATTTAAGAGTTGAATTTGAAAAAACAGAACAAGAAATTGAAAATGATATTGATATTTAGGAGGTGTATAAAATGCACAGAGGAACAGTTTTTATTATAACAAAGAATAAAGATAATAAGTTTGAAATACAAAAATCAACTGAATTTAATGGTGGAATGGGAATAGAAAATCTAGGTGGAGCAATTTATGATATGCTTAAAAATTTCAAAGAGCCTTTATTGTTTGATGCTATGATTAGAGATTTTGATGAAAGATATTTCAAATATGGTGATGAAGTTATGACTTATTCTCCAGATGAACAACATAATCCATATATTGATGAAAATGGAAATGAATATTTTGAATATTCTCAAACAGAAAATCAATTTAAGTTTTTCAAAGATGATAATGGAGAATATATCTATACAAGTGATAGCAATTATATTAAAAATATGTCAGATGAAGATATAACAGTTGTATGCAGTAATGGAAATTATGTATTAAAACCAAATCAAATTTTAATTGCTGATTATAACGAATGTGTAAACAATACTAGGATGTCATTTGGAGAAAAAATAGATGACAAAATAGAAGTTGATGAATTGAGTACGAAAGAGTATATTCCTACTAGAAAACAGGAAATCATACTGGATAATATTATTAAAACAATAGAATCTTTTAATTATAGTGTTAGTCCTATATATGAAAATGGGATGATTAGTGGTATGGAAATTGAAACTTGGACCAATGGTGGAGTGGATATGATACATACCTTTTATTTTTGTGATGATTATCAAGAACTTTATGATAAAGAAAATGTAAAAAATCAACTGCAAGAATTAGTTGATAATTTTTCTGTAGATGATGAAATTGATATGTATAGACAAGATGCAAATTATAAAAGTAACTTTACAATTAGTCAGTCATTAGAAGATTTTACTGAATATCAAAAGAAATTAGAAGATTTAGCAAATAATTTTAACACAAAATATCACGAACTGATTTATCAAAAATTTATGAATAATGAATTACAAAAGGAGGAGATGCAATTATGAAACTTATAACAAAGGAATTAGAAAAATTATTTGAAAAATATCCTATAGGAAGTCAAGATGGATTAGCTGGAAAAGCAAAGGTTATAGCAAAATTTTTTAATCCAACTGGAGTAGGAACTTGGATAATAACAGAAGGAAATAAACTTGAAAATGGTGATTATGAAATGTTTGGATATTGTCATCTTGGGGATGATGAAATGGCTGAACTTGGATATGTAATGTTATCTGAATTGGAGAATTTAAAATTACCATTTGGATTAAAGGTTGAAAGAGATTTATATATGCCAAAGGATTGTGATCTTATTCAAGCAATGAAAACAACAGGAATTACACCACCATCTTATATGCTAGAAGATTATGAAAAAGAACAAAACAATGACAATATGGATTATGATTATTAAATTTATAAGGAGGAATTATTATGCCAAACTATGTTAAAAATATTGTTACTGTATCAGAAGAAACAATGAATAAAATTAAAGAAAAATATTTTAAAGGAGGGATTTTATCATTTGATAAAATTATTCCAATGCCAAAAAGATTAAATTTAGTAGATGGAAGTATAACAGATGCTTCTATTTTTTATTCTTGGTCGAAAAAAAGTGAAATTGAGAAACAAAATATATGTAAGATATTAAAAAATTATAAGGTTGATTTTTATCCGAATTATTGGGAGAAAATTAAAGAATGTCAGAAAAGAGGTCATTTTAAAGACATTAACAAATATGCAAAAAATTACAAAGTGAGTGATGTGGAAAAAGAATTAGACATACATAATTTGGAAGAACTAGGTGATGCCTACATAAATAATATAAAACAATATGGATATGTAACTTGGTATGAGTGGAGTATAAATAATTGGGGAACAAAATGGGATGTTTATGAGGACTTTAAATGCAATGAGAGAACAATGATTTTTGAAACAGCTTGGTCCATTCCAGAGCCAATTTTTAAAAAATTATCAGAGGAATTTCCAAATGATTTTATAGAAATAGAATTTGCTGATGAAGATGTTTATAGCGATAATAATGGAAAAATAATATATCAAGATGGACTGGCTACTATTTCAAGTAATCTTGGTGAAGAATTTGCTATGGAAATTTGGAATAAGAAACTTGATAATGAAAAGGATATTGTAGATGAAATGTTTGATTAACCAATTTTTATAAAAATATAATTTATTAGGAGGTGCAGTAATATGACAGTAGATAAGTTTTTAGAGAAATGGTATGATAAAGAAATTGAAGATTGGGGAGGAGAAACTTCACCAGAATATAGAAATTTTCAAACAAATTATAGAAGTGTTATTAAAGATTTTTGCAAAGATATAGGAATGGAATTACATTCATTTAGCAAAAATCACTATGATTTTTCGGCAGTTGTGAAAAGTAATAAAACAAATCAATTTTATTATATTTCAATATCTGATGTTAGGTGTTGGAAGAATGAATGGGCCAATAATATTTTATATAGGACAATGGAACACGATAAAGATTGGACTGGTGGCAGCAATCGTTATAGTACATTAAAAGAGTTGGCAGAAAACTTACTTAATTTAGATTTACAAATGGCAAGAAAATTAGAAAATGAAAATACTAGACAAATTACAAATCAAGTCGAGATTCAAAATGATAAATCTGATGACTTGGATGTAAATTATGCCTAGTCTTTTTTATTTGGAAAGGAGAAACAATTAGAATGAATGAAATGGAAGAATTTTTAACCTTTGGTGCAGTTGTAAAGATTAGAAAAGAATATGATGATGATCTTTATAAATTTATTGAACTTATGAAAAGTATTGGATTTTTAAGAGAATATGCAGAATCTTTTGAGAAAAATTGTTGCTTTGATAAAGAATTTAATGAATTTTCGGAAGATAGATTTTGGTACTATGTCAAACTAAATAATGGAAATACTAGAGATACTTGTATTGAATTTCAATGGAGCAAAGGTTTTACTTGGGGAAACAGAAAAGATTATTTAGATTATGATAAAGATATGAAAATATTAAATGTTGATGAACTTATAAAAGTTTGTAGAAAAGAGAAACTATTTAATATGAATTATGAATATACAAACTTTGAAAATGAATTACAAGACAAAGAAAGTGTATCTGATTTAGATAACTTTTTAGACTTTTATGAGTGGTCTATTACAAAATATCCAGATGGAAAATATAACATAAAAGATGAACAATGTAATACTTTTGATTTTGAAGAAAATACTACACTAGACAAAATTATTGATAGAGTATATTTTAGAATGTTTGACTATTTTACAGATGAGGAAGATATTGAAGATCTTATGGAAGAAGATTCTGAATATGTAAAAAAGAAATACGAAAGCTATATGAAAACAGGAGAAAAGTTACATTTATTAAATGAAGAAAATAAGAAACATTATGCAGAGTGGTTTCAAGAAGTTATAAAAGAAAATGAATCAAAAGATACTATTGAAATCAACAATGATATGTAAAAAAATATGAAGGGAGATATAAAAAATGAATGAAATAAAGAAAGAAAAAATAGTACAATTCTTTAGACAAATGTTAGAAGTGTATGATTTTGAATTAGTAATTGATATAAATAAAGATTTAGAAAATGTATTTAGATTAAACGATATTCAAAACGGAAATCTAAATGGAATAAATCAAGAAGAATTTTATACATTATCAGATATTATTGAGAGATTAGATACATATCATCAAGATATAGTTTATATTCCACTTGAAAATAAGAAAAGTAACAATGAAAAAATTGCAAAAGATGATTGGGATTTAGTTGCTAAAAGATATTTGGAAAGTGAAACTGTAGCAAGAGCTTTAAATGAAATTGATACTAAAAAATATGTTGATTTGATAAGCAAAAAAGAGAAATTTGATATACAAGATATTATAAAAATACTTGATGAAGATGAGCAATTTTGTAAGAGTGTCTGTAAAAAATATGTAGATACAATGTCAAAAGAAATGCTACTTGAAATTGATAATAAAATACTACATATTTTTATTGAAGATGAGTATATAAAATTGAAAGAAGAAGGTAAAATAAATAATCAAAATTATAAAGAATATTTAGATGGAAATTTTAATGTATATGAATATGATTCATATCAAGAATTGTATAATTCTGTTATTAAAGTTGAAATAGTTTATGACCTGAATGATTTAGAATTATTTGATGAAAATGGTAATTGGAATTTTTATATTACTTTTGAAGAATTAAAAAAAGTAGGATATGGATTTATGGTAAAAGACCAATTTCCATTGATAGAAAAATATGCAGTTCCAGAAGATAAAATATTTGAATTTTTTGACTATTTTTCATTAGAACAATTAGAAGATTTTGAACAATCTTTGAATCAATATTTTAATGAAGAAAGCATTATTTATCATCAAGATAGTTATGAAGAATTTGAATCTAAAGAAGATTCTAGTTTCAATAGAGATATATTAAGATTAGCCTGTGGACTAACAACTTATGAAGATTTTATTGAAGATTATACAGAATATTCTATATCTTATTATGATTTATCACTTTCAAAAGTTAGTGAATATTTTAGAGAAAATGAGATAAAAAACTTAATGGATTATGGCAGTGATGGAGATGAAGGATTAAACCATTTAACTTCAATGTATGAAGAAATAATGGATAAGCTAGGAATAAAATATTCAAATGTTTATACAGAAGATGTATCAGATGGAAAATATATTACAACAATTACTTTTGAAAATAATTCTTCAATAGAAGTAGATACAAGTGCTTGGAATGGAGTTAAAGTTGTAACGGAAAATATGGAATCTATCTATGAAACTTATGATAAATTAAAAGAAAAATCAAAACAAAATGAGGTAAAAAATGAAAACGAATTTGACTATGATTTTAATTAAAAAAATTGATGAAAGTGGAGTAAAAATGCTCCACTTTTTTCAAAATTTAGAACAAAAAAATATCTCCCGGAGGGCAAAATGGGTTTTAGGGCTTTTTCCCTAAACAGCGAAAAGGGTGTCAAAACACCACGCTGGCGAATATTGGGCATTAAAAAATGCCTCATTATTCGGAGCAAATAAATTGCTCTGGATTTTTTGTACTTCGCTTTGCTAGTACAAATATTTTTTTATTTATAAAGTGAGGTGGATATTATGCGTGATAGTGAAAGAGAATTAGATAAAATATTTCTATCATATAATAAAATTCTAGCAAAATTAAACAAGCAGGGATGTAGGACAAAAAATAATAATGAAATTACTCATAAGGATTTAAGACAAGCTATAGAAGTAATGATAAAAAAGCATCCAACTTGTAGATGGAGAAGTAACAAAGTAAGAAGTAGAAAGTTTTATATTTTAGATGAGGGATATTGGTGGCTTGTAGATGTATTCTTTCAAAATGAAACGAACTTAATTGATGCAGATATAAAATTCTTTAATAAAAGAATAAAAATGTATGAAGATTTTTTTAAAATACAATCTAAAGAACTATTTGTTAATGATATTCCATATTCACAATTAGAAAAATTTTTTAATAGGAAAATAGATACAGTAAGAAAAGCAATACAAAAATTGGAAAAGAAGTATAGCATTAAGATAAGATATAAAAAAAATAATCAAGTGTATGTATATAGCAAAGGAATAGAGTTATTATGCAAAGAATGTTTCAAACAAAAATATCTGGAGATATTGGAAGATTATAAAATGGAGCTAACTGAAAAATATATAACAGCAGGTTATCCGTATGATAATTTTTTTCACAAAAATTGAATAGAAGGGATGATTAAAAATGGAGTTTAATTCTAAACAAAGAAGAAAAAGCATAAAGGTTTGGCTATCAGATGAAGAAAGAATTTTAGTTGAATCAAAGGCAGAATTTTATGGATATAAACGACTTGCAAAATATATTCGTGATGCAGCAATATATGAAAAAGTAACTTATGTTGATTTGAAAAATAAGGAAGAATTGTATGTTGCGTATGCTGAAAATACAAAAGAATTAAAGAAAATTACTAAAGAGATCAGACATATAAGTAAATATGCTACTAGATTAACAGATGAAACAAAAAAAGATATTTTAGATGTTATGTATGCAGTATTAAGAAATCAAAAAACAATGATAAAACTTATTGATGAAAAGTTGGATTTAGATGTATGGAAAGAAATCAATCATAACAAGATTGAAGAATTGGAGGAAAAATAATGCCAGTAACAAAAAGATTACCACATTTAGGCTCTCCTAAAAATTTAATTGAATATATACTTGATGAGAAAAATGATGGAGAAAAAGTTGGATGTACCAGTTCTCTAAATTGTAATGTTGAAACTGCTCTTTATGAATTTAGGGATATTCAAAAGAAATATAAAATGGGTGGAACTAGAGGTGCATATCATATTATCCAAAGTTTTTCTCCAAAAGATAAAATAACTGTAGAACAAGCAAATGAAATTGGATTAAGAATGTGTAAAGAATTATATCCTACTTTTCAATGTATCGTATCAACTCATATTGATAAAGGACACATACATAATCATATATGCGTAAATGCAATAAATTTAGAAGGAAGAAAACTAGAAGATAGACTTGCAAATGAAAAAGAGGGCCTTTATGGAGTTAGTGATACAAGTGATCGAATAGCAGCAGAGTATGGATGCTTTATAATGCCTCGAAAGACATATTTGAAATCTAAAAATAGTCAAGATGATTATTATCAATATAAAAGGCAATCTTGGAAAGAACAAATAGAAGAACATTTAGAAAAACTTATTCCAAAGTGTAATAGCGTTGATGAACTATTAGATGAATTATCTATTTTAGGCTATGAAATAAGGAGAGGCAAACATATTGCAGTTAGATGTCTTGGTATGCAAAGATATGCAAGAATAGATACAATAAATTTAAAGTATTCTACTAGCAATTTATATAAACTATACAGAGAAAAAGACAATGTAAAACTATTAGCCATTAAAACAGAACAAAATGAATTCAATTCTATAATATTTCAGAAAGCAAATGAATCTAAAATTGCTATTGAAAAAAGTCAGTTAGGTGCAAAAGGCAAAGTCTATAGTGAATATCAAAAAACAAAATATCAAGAAATAAAAAGGTATTATCAATTAAAACAACAGTTGGAATATTTAGATAAATATAATATTAGTGATTTTGATGATATTGAATCACAAATTGCACTTAAAAGAGGTCAAATAAAAAGTAAGAATGTTAAGATGAAGAAAAATCAAGAAAAATTTGAGAAAGTTCTTAAAATTACAGAAATGGCTAATGATTATATTAGACTTTATACAGTTTATGAATATGCAATGTCATATAAAGAGCAAGATGAGGATTATGTTTTACCTAAAGAGGCAGAAATATTTTTAAATATACAAAAAGAATTGAATATAACTTCTATTGATGAAGCAAAAGAGTTAATAAAAAATTCAAGATCAGAAAGAATTGAGATAAACAGACGAAGAAAAGAAGTATTGGAACTTCAAAGGGAACTTAATCATTTAGAAACTATAAAAGAAGAAAAATTATCTAGTAGTAATTTATATATTCACAATATTAAATTTCGGTGGAAATAGAATTGACTATAAAAATTCAAATGATAAAGAGTTTTGTGTAAATTTACCATATTCAAATTATAAAATACATATAGAAAAAAAATGTACTGCGTATAATGAAAAACATCAATTTTATACATTATACTTAGTAGATGATAAAGAATATGAAATATATGATGAAAACAATGAAAAAATTGGAAATATCACAGGAACAGATTTAGAAAAATTTGTTTTAGACAAGAAAAAAGAGATTGATTCATTATATAGCAAATAAATAAAAAAATATTCGCTCCAGATTAAATTCTGGGGCGTTTTTTTGATGCAAAGGAGGAATTACATTATGCTAAAATTATTAAGCTTATTTACAGGAATTGGAGCTTTTGAAAAAGCATTAGAAAGATTAAATATAGATTATGAATTAGTGGGTTTTTCGGAAATAGATAAGTATGCCATTAAAAGCTATTGCGCTGTTCATAATGTATCAGAAAACAAAAATTTAGGAGATGTAACAAAGATAAGAACTGATAAAATACCAGAATTTGATATTATGACTTGGGGATTTCCATGCCAAGATATTTCAATTGCTGGAAAAATGGAAGGGATAAAAGAAGGCACTAGAAGCGGATTGTATTATGAAGGATATAAAATATTAAAAGCCAAAAGACCTAAATATAGTATTATTGAAAATGTAAAAAATTTAACAAGCAAAAGATTCAAAAATCAATTTGAATCTATACTAAAAGACATAGAAGAATTGGAATACACAAACTATTGGCAAATTCTAAATGCAAAAGACTATGGAATACCACAAAATAGAGAAAGAGTATTTATTGTTTCTATTCGTAATGATATTGATAGAAACAAATTTGTTTTTCCATCTCCAGTAGAATTAAAATTAAAGCTAAAAGATATCTTAGAGGATAAAGTTGACGATAGATTCTATTTAACAGAAAATGGAATAGGAAGGTTAATTAAGAAAAATAATAAACTTTTAAAAGATTGTGAAAATCCTAATATAAGTTCTTGTCTTATTGCTGGTTATCACAAAATGAGTGGAAATCAAAATCAATACATAGCAGAATCAAATAATGTTAGAAGAGTTGCAGGATTATTTGATACGGATAAGTCAAAACATCAAGCAGGAAGTGTGTATAATCCAAATGGATTATCACCTACATTAATTTCAATGAATAACGGAGGACATAAACAACCTTATATTCTTGTTAAGGAAGGAACTAAAAAAGGATATGCAGAGGCAATGGAAGGAGATTCTATTAATTACTCGTATCCTAATAGTATGACAAAACGAGGGAGAATTGGTAAAGAAGTATCACAAACAATATTAACAACACCTAGTATTGCAGTTTTAGAAAATACAAATAAATTGATATGTTTGAATAATAAAGATAAAAAATGGAGTGTTCAAGATAGAATATATGATACAGAAGGTATTTCTGCAACAGTAACAGCAAGTGAATTTAAACCTAAAATAGCAGAGAGAAAAATGTTTAATCTATATAACAATAAAGAAATAAAAGATATAGCACCAACACAGACAGCAAATTGTGGTAATTCTTATAGTAGTGCAGCAGTTCTTATTTCGGAAGATGGTACTACATTTATGAGAATAAGAAAATTAACGCCTTTAGAATGTTGGAGACTTATGGGATTTGATGATAAGGATTTTTATAAAGCTAAAGATGCAGGAATATCAGATACTCAATTGTATAGACAAGCAGGAAATAGTATTGTTGTAAATGTTTTAGAAAAAATAATTGAGGGTTTGCTAAAATAAACAACACACCATAAAATAAATGATAATTTCTTATTTTATGGTGTGAATTTTTATAATTTATGTTATAATGCCAATGTATATAAAAAATCAAGGAGGATATAAATGTTAGAAAATATAGAAGTTTTATACCATAGTAGTATAAGAATTAACAAAGAAAAAACAATTTATATAGA
>FR901871.1:10209-20876 GCA_000438255.1 Clostridium sp. CAG:389 | reverse complement strand
AATAATATATACCCTTAGAGGCACAGTGGATTTCAAAAGCCCAAGTATCAAAACTACTATTCAGTAACAATATGTAAATAAAATTACATATTTTAATAGTAATTTTTGACATTTAATGTTATAATATAAATGTAGAATTATAACAAGAAAAGGGGAAAATATGAAAAAATTAATTAGTAGTTGTATTACATTTATAGCAATAATAATAATAGCAAACTATGTAGCGGCATCAAGTTATAAAATGGAAATAAAAAGCAATACACAAGAAACAAAAAAAGGTGAAACAATAACAATAAATGTTGAATTAACAGACTATAAAGACATAAAAAATGGGTTACAAGCCTATCAAGGACAAATAGAATATGACACAAATATATTTGAAAAAATAGAACCAGACCAAATTGAATTGAAAAATGGATGGACAAGCTTACAATATAATGAAGAAAATAATGCGTTTGTTGCAATACATAAAACAGGAAGTCTTGAAAACGAAATTATTTCAATTTCATTAAAAGTAAAAGAAAATGCAAAAGTTGGAGAAACAACAATAAAAGTTAAAGGCTTTGTTACATCAGAAGGAAAAGAAGATATCAACACAGATGAAAGTGAAACAAAAATAAATATTGTAGAAAAAAATAATCCAACACCACCAGCTGATGAAAATGATAACAACAATAATAGTGATAAAAATAATAACAATGATAATGATGGCAAAAATGATAATAATAATGGAAATAATGACAACGAAAATAATGTAGGAAATAAAGACAACATAAATCAAGACGATAATAATATTTCAGGAAACGATAATAAAAATGATAATTCTAAAAACGAAACAAATAATAATAAAGAAGAAATATTACCATCAAAACTACCAAAAACAGGAATAGGAATAGGGCCAATACAATTCAGCATAATAATATCAATATTAATAATAATAGCATATTACTGTTATGCCAAAAACAAGAAATTAAGTAAAAAAGAAATAAACAAACAAATCAAGAAAATAAGTGTATTTGTCATAGGAATAATATCAATATCAACAATAACACAAGTATATGCAACACTAATAGAAAAAGGAGAATTAAACGGAGATGGAAAAGTAAGCTATGATGATATTACATTATTAGAAAGACATTTAATAAAATTAGAAATGTTACCAGAAGATAAACAACCAAATGCAGACATGAATGGAGACAAATATCTAACAGTAACAGATTTAGCATTAATGGTAAAAAAAGTTGAAAAAACGCTAGAATATACAGCAGAAATAAAAGATATCCAAATAGAAAACAATACACCAAAGAAAAATGAAGATATAATAATAAAATTCTTTGGAAGAGTAGATTATGACGAAAAAATAAAAAATGTCACAATAAATGGACAGGAATATGAAGTAGAATATATTGAAGGAACTGATGGAGAATACACAACGAAAATTAATAGTGGAGATATAGCAGGAATAAAGGAAATTAATTTTACATCAGTAACATTACAAAATGATAAAAAAATCAAAGTAAATAATACTGCAAAAGTTGATGTATTAAAAGATGTACCAACAGTTGAAACATTCAATGCAGTAGAAG
Organism: Clostridium sp. CAG:389; assembly: GCA_000438255.1. GTDB lineage: Bacteria > Bacillota > Clostridia > TANB77 > CAG-508 > CAG-269. The sequence continues at coordinate 19,290 of FR901871.1, read as the reverse complement.
ATGAAGACGGTACAAAATACAAAGTAACATTTGAACTTATAGATGCAGACGATGCCTTAATATCAGCAGAAATTGTTATTGAAGATGAAAAAGGCAAAGAGTTAAAAAGACAAGAAATTCAAAAAGGAACAAATGAAGTTAAATTTGATTTAACAAAAAGTACAAAATATATCGCAAAAGTAATGGCAAATTATGAACTAGATACACATACAATTGAAACTGATAAAAATATATATGAAAATCAAGAAATATTTAAACAAGAAATAAATATTACAGACACATTGCTAGAAATGAAAGACATACAATCTATTCAATTATATAAACAGACAGATTCAAAAGTAGAAGAAGTTGTGGATATTAATACAAGTGATTTAGAAAATTTAAACAATTATTTTGTAAAAGTTAATATGAAGGACTTACCAACATTAACAACAAAAATAAGTAAATATCTAGTTGAAGATGATACTTTAAAATTTGTGCTTAATTATGGAAATGTTGTTCAATACGAAGGAGACACAAAAAGAAATCAATTAATAGTTCCATTTGGAACTGTAAAAAATAATGTAGCATCAGCAAATAGTTTTAGATTATTAATAGATAAAATAAAGCAAAATCCAGCGGGTGATTATGAATTAACTTCTGATGTTGATGTAAATAGTTTTACAATAAAAGATGATTACATATTTACAAATGAATTTACAGGAACATTAAATGGAAACGGACATATAATCAAGAACATAACAAAACCATTATTTAATACATTAAATAATGCAAAAATTCAAAATTTAGTAATAGAAAATGTGGCTTTAAATGGTTCAAATATGACTGGAACAATTGCAAATGAAGCTATAAATGTACAAATTAAAAATGTTCATATTAAAACATTAAACTTAGTAACAAAAGTTAATCAAACAGGAAGTTTGATAGGGGTAATCAAAAATAATAGTATAATTGAAGAATGTAGTGCAAGTGATATTAATATCGCTGGTGGAAATAAAAGAATTGGTGGATTAGTTGGAGCAATGAATAATTCAACAATCAAAAATTCTTACTCACAAGGGGATATTACAAGCTCACAAGATGGTGTAGGAGGTATAACAGGTTCAGGAGAAAATGGTTCAAAAATTGAAAACTGTATATCAAAAATTACATTTAAAACAACATCAGGTCCTGGATATAATGGTGGTATTATAGGTCATTCAATGAATGTGGTTGTAGAAAATACAATTAGTTTTAGTACTGGTGAAAAGGCAAATAGAGTTCACGGAACAGGATTAAATGGAAATTCAAAAAATAATTATGAATTAAAAGAATCTACATTACAATCAAATGAAAGTGGAGAGAGAGTAAAAGTTATTTCTGAAAGTGAAATTAACAAAACATTCTACAAAGAAAAACTTAAATTAGATGAAAATATTTGGAATTTGAGTAATATTACAAATGAAGTGCCTGCATTAAAAAATTCTGATCCTAATTTAGACTCAAATAAAGGTGAAGAACCTAAAACTTCAAATGTAAATATACCAGATTATGAGAGATTGCATAAACTATCAAATTATGATGAGCAAAAGGAAATTGCCTATAATAACTTATATAAATTGATGCCTTTCTATGATTCAAAATATTTATTGGTAGAAGGTAAAGATATTAAAAAAGATAGTATTTTAAATACAAAAAGAATAAAAGCAATATTGCCTTTAACAACTGATGGAGAGTATGTTACAGTATTAACAAATAAAACTCAAAATATTATTAAAAAAGTAAAAATAGTTTGGGAAGATGATACAAAAACAGAATATATTGCAAATTATAAAAATGTAAAAAGCAATGTTGCAAATTATGAATTATCAGGTTTAAATGTTAGTTATCAATATGACAAATATATCATAAAAGAGGATGCGGATTTAGTTTCAAATCTTGTTGATTATGCACAAAAAATTGATTATACAAATGATTTAGACCCACTAACAGAAGAGGATGATAGTAGATTATATCGTGATTATTATAATGAAACTACTAAGAATAATATTAAACAAATTGTCTTAAAAGTATTAGAAAATATCCCTGAATATACAATTTGGGAAGACAATGAAGTGTTTAGTAAATATGTTCAAGAAAAATTACAGGATGAGAAAATTTTAAATAATATTCTTTATGGATATAATTACATAGACCGTTGGTACAACTTTAATATGGGTGCTACAAAAGTAAGTGATATGATTTTATTTAATGATGGATTATTTGATAAGAAGATGAATATTATTAATGTTTCTAATGATGTTTTAACAGGAAATAGAAATACTAATAGTACACAAACATTTTATGCAAATAGTTTATCAAAGTACACATCAAAAGGAAATATTGGAGATTTCTTAGATTATATGATATTAACTCTTACTTCTTATACTGATGTAAATGATTGGCTAACAGAGAACTATCAAGGAATTATATATGAAATTCCAGTAGAAGGACATACTGATGTTAAGTATAGAGGTTGGGCAAATTTAAAAGTAAGAAATAATTTCTTATTACCATTTTTAACATTGCCAAAGAATAGTGCTTATATGGTTTCATCTGCTACTCAATTTTTAGTAGGTGCACAAAGAACATATATTTCTAATCCAGACGATGAGACACAACATGCAGAATTGATGAAGAAAATTGAAGATTATGCTGCAAAAATAAGAAGTTTCTATCAAACTGCATCAGGATTTGTACCTAGTGAAAGATTAAATGCTGTTACAGATATTCAAATTGACCATAGATTTACAAAGAATTCAGAAGGAAAATCAGAATATCAATCAGCAGGAACAACAGAAGAACCATTCCACAAAAACTTTAATGAAGCGGTTGGATTCTGGGCAGCAGCAAATGGTTCAGCAGCTTATGCAACAGGTGTTAATGTATTTTGGAATGCATATTCAGCATTATCAGACTTTTATGCTTGGTCACATGAATCTGGACACAATCAAGATAGCAGAGTATTTTTGTTAAATTCAGGTCGTAGACCACAAGGTTGGGCAGAAGATTATGCAGACGGAAATACATCACAAGGTTTTGGCGATGGAGCTATGAACTTTAATTTATCATATACATATTCAATGGATGAAAGTGTAACAACTAATTTGACACCAGAGAGAATTAATTCTACTGAAAAAATAGAAAGTTATTATAAAGAAATGTTTGAAGCATCAGATTTCTTAGATTATATAGAAGCAAAAGCATTTTTAACATTAACTCCTGAGGAACAGTCAAAAGTTGCAGTTCAAGTTTATTATCCAAATAAAGGTGATGATGAACAAGATGCTGGTGATGAAACAACAGGTTGGAGAGTTCTTACAAAAGAAGATTTTGAAAAAATGAATTTGAAAACTATTGAAGACCTTTGGGATAATCATATTACTATAAAACCAGGTATAACAGATACAACATCACTTGGAACAGGTAAATATGGTGCTGAAAGTATTTATACAAGATATTGGTATCAACCACATAATGATAATGGTAGACCAGATTCTTATACATTAAAACATTTAGCTTGGGAAATGCTTGGAATTGGTGGATACGAAGGTGGATATGTTACTTATTATAGTGGAAGAAGCAAAACTGATTTAGATGCAATTAGAAAAGTTACTGGTGATGATACTATGACATGGAAACGTTATAAAATGGAAAGATATCAATTAATGGAATCTAAATGGAATTCAATGTCATATATTGATGCAGATGATGTATTAGAGCAATATAAAGAAGCATTAAAATCAGATGCTGAAAAATCAGATAGAAATGTAACTTCAAGTACAAGTGTAAAAAGAATGAACTATCATTATTTGAAGAGAATAACAAATGATTTTGAAACAGATATATTTGGAAATACTGAAAATATCGTTCATATTAAATCAGCACAAGAACTTAAAACTAAGATTACTGCAAAACCTAATGGAGTATATGTTTTAGATAATGATATTGACGTTTCAAGTTTGACTGGTACAAATGCTCTTATTGATGTAACTTTTATTGGAAAATTAGATGGACAAGGCCATAAAATAACAGGTGCTACAATGCCATTGTTTAATAGTGTTAAGTTTTCTTATATTTCTAATTTGAGTATAGAAAACTTTGATATTACAACTACTGGTAGGGCTGGTGCTATTGCTAGAACAGTTGATATGGCTAATATTCAAAATGTTAATGGAAAGAATATTTCGTTGACCTCAAATGATAAAGAAAATGGTGGATTGTTTGGTTTAATAGAGAGGTCTATTTTGAAAAATGTTCATGTGACTGATGTTACAGTTAATGGCAGCGGAAGAACAGGTGTTATTGCGGGTTATGCTAATCAGTGTTCACGAATTGAAAATTGTTCTTCAAATGGTACTGTTAGCGGTGATGGAAATGCTGTTGGTGCTTTTATGGGACAAATTGATAATTCTACGGCTATTAATTGTTATTCTACTGGTAGTATTAGCGGTAGACTTGATGTTGGCGGATTTACTGGTTGGGCAGAGAATTCTCTTATTGAAAATTGCTTTAATGCGGCAACTGTTATTCCTAAGTCTTCTAATCAGATTGGTGGCTTTATTGGTCAGGTTAGAAGTGGTACTGTGATTAGAAATAATATTTCTTTGGGAGATACTACTGCTTATAAGTTTGATGGTAGAACTGCAAGTGATTTGTTTGGAACTAATTATTCTAATAATTTTGAGTATGAGGGAGCAACTGGTGTTTCTACTTTGACTAGATCTGGAATTGATTTTTCTGGTAAGATTTCGGTTGCGTCTTCTGATCAGGTTAAGTCTAGTGATTTTTATACTGATGTTCTTGGTTGGAGTAATTTAGTTTGGGATTTTAGTGATGTTTCTTCTGGCGGTTTGCCTAAGTTGAAATAATAGTAATTTTATAATGTGAAAAGAGCTGGTTTCGTGAGTGGAACGGCTCTTTTTGTTTTGATTTTAATTTTGGAAATAGGAACTATGATTGTAAAAATAAGTAATAAAAGTGAAATTTTTTAATAAATTTAAATAGTAGTTACTGGTGTTATAATTCAGTAAAATTCTTTTGATGGTGTCGTTACATATATACATTTTATCCGTGAACATTCCTCACATTTTTATATAATATTTTCTATTTTGAATTCCAATCAAACGGTTCAATTTTCAAAAATATATATGTAACGACACTATCAGAAGATTTTGCTGAATAGTAACTACTGATAATAAAATTGTGCAAAAAAGTTAGAAAAACTCTATACAAAAAGAAAAAATAGTTATATAATGTAAAAAAATTATGAGCAAAAATTTGGTCATAAAACATATTAAAATGAAGGGATGATTCTAAATGGAATTAAAAAAAATATTAGTAGGATTAGAAGGAATTAAAGCAAAAGGAAATGTAGACCTAGAAATTAAAGGAATTGAGAAAAATTCAAAAGAAGTAAAAGAAGGATATATGTTTGTTGCAATAAAAGGTTTTTCAACAGATGGACATCAATATGTGGAAAATGCAATTGAAAATGGTGCAATAGCAGTAATGGTAGAAGAAGGATGTGACTTAAAGGCATTAAACATACCAGAAAATGTAACAATTTTAATGGCACCAGATACAAGAATAGCATTATCAATATGTTCATCAAACTTTTATGGTAATCCATCAGCACAATTAAAATTGATTGGTGTTACAGGAACAAAAGGAAAAACAACAACAACATTTATGATAAAAGAAATTTTAGAAAAAGCAGGGAAAAAAGTTGGACTAATAGGAACAATTGCAACATATATAAATGGTAAGAAAATAAAAGATAGTGATAGAACAACACCAGAAAGTTTGGAATTACAACAAACATTTAGACAAATGGTAGATGAAGGTGTAGAAGTTTGTGTAATGGAAGTTTCTTCACAAAGTTTAAAATTACACAGAGTTGATGCATGTCAATTTGATATAGTTTTATTTACAAACTTTTCAGAAGATCACATAAGTGAAAAAGAACATCCAACTATGGAAGATTACTTCAATTCAAAATTAAAATTATTTGAAATGTGTAAAACAGGAATAGTTAATGCAGATGATTTACATGCTGCAAAAATACCAAGATTATTCCCAGAAAGCAATATTGTAACATATGGTATTGATAATTTTGCAAATGTTTTAGCAAAAGATATAACAATCACAAATTCATATGTTGATTTTAAAGTAAAAATAACAGACAGAAATGAAAGAGTTAAAACTGGAATACCAGGTAGATTTAGTGTTTACAATTCATTAGCTGCCATTTGTGTAGCACAAAAATTTGGAATTGATTCAGAAGTTATAAAAGAAGCTTTAGCAGAAGTTAGAGTGCCTGGAAGATCAGAATTAGTTGATAATAAGTTAGAACTAACTATAATGATTGATTATGCACATTCACCAGAAAGCTTACAAAATATTTTACAAGCTGCAAAAAGTTATACACGAGGAAGAGTTATTTCTGTATTTGGTTGTGGTGGAGATAGAGACTCTGGTAAAAGACCAATAATGGGTGAAATATCTGGCAAAATAGCTGATTATACAATAATTACATCAGATAATCCAAGAACAGAAGATCCTCAAAAAATAGTTGATCAAATTGAAGAGGGTATAAAGAAAACAAATGGTAAATATGAGAAAATTGTTGATAGAATTGAGGCTATTGAACATGCTATGAGAATGGCAAATAAAAGAGATATTATTATTTTGGCTGGTAAGGGACATGAACCATATCAAGAAATAAATGGTGTTAAACATCCTTTTGATGAGAGAATTATAGTTAGAAATCTTGTAGAAAAAATAATTAATAAATAATTAGAAGTTATAAAATTATCGTAAATTAAATGTAACAAAAGATATAAAAAGGAAAGGTTTGATTAAATTGGATTTGGAAATAAAAGTATTGCTTATGACATTTGTGATTTCAGTAATCTGTGGACTTATAACAATACCAATATTAAAAAAATTAAAAGTAGGTCAAATAGAAAGAGATGATGGACCTGCATCACACTTAAAGAAGCAGGGAACCCCAACAATGGGTGGAATTATAATGATAATTGCAATAATTATAGCAGTTAGCTGTACATATATATTTTTACACTTATCAGAAAATGATGAAGTGGCAAAAAAATTATTACCAATGTTATTAATAACAATTGGTTATGGATTAATTGGATTTATAGATGATTTTAAGAAATTGGTTTTAAAAAATACTGATGGATTAAAACCAAAATATAAAATGTTTGGACTTTTAATTATAGCTGTTGTATATGTTTTATTTTTAATATATGGATTTAAAATAGGAACAGAAACTTATATTCCAATTTTAAAAATGTATATAAATATCCCAGAATTTTTGTATATTCCACTAGCAATTATAGTTGTACTTGCTACAACAAATGCGGTAAATCTTACAGATGGAATTGATGGATTATCTTCAAGTGTTTCTGCAATAATTATAACATGTTTAACAGTTATAGGAATTAGTAACCAAATATATGAAGTGTCTATATTTGGAAGCATTGTAATTGGTGCAACATTAGGATTTTTAATGTTTAATTTACATCCAGCAAAAGTATTTATGGGGGATACAGGGTCATTAATGCTTGGAGGTGTAATATCAGGATTAGCATTATATTTAAAAATGCCATTATTATTAATTTTGATAGCAATAATACCTGTTTTAGAAACATTATCAGTTATAATACAAGTTGCATATTTTAAAAAGACTGGAAATAGAATATTTAAAATGGCACCTTTACATCATCATTTTGAGTTATCTGGATGGAAAGAGAACAAAGTTGTAGTTGTATTTTCTTTGATAACTTTGATTGCATGTTTTATAGGGCTAAAAATAGTGTAGTAGGAGGATTATAAATGGCAAAAAAGAAAAAAGAAAAAAGTTTTTCAAGCTTTTTGAATAATCCGTTTGATTTTACATTAGTAATAACAATTTTGTTATTACTAGGAATAGGCTTAGTTATGGTGCTATCAGCAAGTTCACCATCAGCACTTTCAGAAAGTGGAAATAGTTATGCATATTTTTCAAAACAGTTATTATTTGCAATTTTAGGAATAATTGCAATGTCATTTATTTCTAAAATAGATTATAGATTTTATCAGAAATTTTATAAACATGCTTGGTGGATATCAATAATATTGTTAGCTCTTGTAATGTCACCATTAGGAAAAGAAGTAAATGGTGCAAAAAGATGGATATATTTAACAGAAACACTTTCATTTCAACCATCAGAAATAGTAAAATTTTTAGTAATTATTTTTTATGCAGGAATGCTTGTAAAAGATAGAGATGAATTACCTTTTTATTGGAAAGGATTAGTAAAACATATATTATATTTAGCTCCAATTATAGGACTTTTGTTATTAGAACCACATTTAAGTGCATCTATGGTTATAATAGGAATTGTTTGTGTAATGATGATTGTAGCTGGATGTAAATTTAAGCATTTTGCATTAACTGGTTTGGGAGTTGGAATTCCTGGATTGGCAGCACTTATAGCATTGGAACCATATAGATTAAAAAGATTTGTAACATTTATGGATCCATGGCAAGATATTAAAGGTGATGGATGGCAGGTTGTTCAAAGTTTGTATGCAATAGGTTCTGGTGGGCTATTTGGAGTAGGATTAGGAGATAGTAAACAGAAATATTTATATATACCAGAACCACATAATGATTTCATTTTCTCAATATTAGCAGAAGAACTTGGATTTGTTGGTTGTGCAGTTGTATTAATTTTATTTGCTGTATTTATTTGGAGGGGGGTTCTAATTGCAATGAAAGCACCAGATATGTTTGGAAGTTTAATAGCTATTGGTATTACATCTTTGGTTGCTATACAAGTTATAATAAATGTTGCAGTTGTTACATCATCAATGCCAGCAACAGGTATGCCATTACCATTTTTTAGTTACCGGAGGTACGGCATTGTTTATCTTGTTGTGTGAAATGGGAGTATTACTGAATATTTCTCGTGCTGGTGCAAAAAATTAAAGAAGTCAATCCAAAATTTTTAGGAGGAAAAAATGAGAGTTATTATTGCTGCGGCAGGTACAGGA
>FR901871.1:0-10166 GCA_000438255.1 Clostridium sp. CAG:389 | reverse complement strand
TCTTGCAATTGCAAATAAAATAAAAGAAGAAGAAAAAGATTCAAAAATAATTTTTATTGGAACAACAAGAGGATTGGAAAACGATTTAGTTCCAAGAGCTGGTTATGAATTAAAAACAATTGATGCATATGGATTAAGCAAAAAAATATCAATCGAAAATATCAAAAAAATGTATAAAACATTTAAAGGTTATGGAGAAGCCAAAAAGATAATTAAAGAATTTAAGCCTGATATAGTAATTGGAACTGGTGGATATATTTGTGGGGCTACAATTTCTGCTGCACATAGTTTAGGTATCCCAACATTATTACATGAAAGTAATGCTTTTCCAGGTAAGGCTGTAAAAATGCTTGCAAAGAAAACTGATACAATTTTGGTATCTTTTAATGATGCAAAAGAAAGAATTAAAAATGCAAAAAATATTGTTTGTACAGGTACACCAGTAAAAATTGTAAAAAAAGATTATGGAATTAATGAAAAATTACAGATAATTAAAAAAGCAGGGCTTAATGAAACAAAACCAATTGTGTTAATATTTGGTGGAAGTCAGGGAGCTCAAAAGATTAATGAAGCAATTTTGACAATTTTGAAAAATAAATTAAATAAAGATTATCAAATTATGTGGGCTACTGGTCCAAAACAATATGATATTATTAAGGAAAAATTGTCAGATGAAAATATTAATATAAATAATATTGAGAATGCTAAGATTGTTCCATACATTTATAATATGGAAGAGATTATGAATGTTTCTAATTTGATTGTTGCAAGAAGTGGGGCAATGACAATTACAGAAATTTCTAATTTAGGTAAACCATCAATTTTAATTCCATTACCAAATGTTAGTGGTGACCATCAATTGCATAATGCTAAGGTTTTGGAAAATATTGGAGCTGCAAAGATTATTTTAAATGATGAATTAAATGGTAATATTTTAAATACACAAATTGAAAAAATAGTTTTAGATAAAAATCTAGAATTGCAAATGTCAAAAAATGCTCTTAAAGTTTCTACTCATGATGTAGAAGATAAGATTTATAAAGAGGTTTTAAAATTAGTGAAAAAATAATAAAGGTATAATTTATAATATAGTTTTTTTGAATTATTAATTTCAAAGACGTATTATATGTTGTGAATTTTAACATTAATTGTATGGAGAGAAAGTAAAATGTATAAAAATGTAAAATCTAAAATTATTCTAATATCTGTATTAATAGGATTAATACTTATAGGGGCTATGGGATATTTATATTTAAATTCCTTAGCTCAAATTCCACAGCTTATAGATGGACAAGAGGTTAGTATATTGGCACAAGCTAAAAAGTCAATAGCTATAATAATTGGAATTTATATAATTTCAGCAATTGCAATATCAATATATCTATCAAAATTTGTAATCTGTCCAAAAAATAAATATATAAAAAGTGACGAAAGAGCAGAATTAAGAGATAAACTTAATGAAGTTTCTTCTAGAAAAAATCAAATTGAAACAATATTATTACATATGACAGATGGTATTATTGCATTTAATATGAAGGGTGAAATTATATTAATAAATCCAGCTGCTAAGAAATTTTTAAGTATTAGTCCAGAAGATAATACATTTGATGATATATTTGGAAAATATAAATTAGATATAAATATGGAAAAAGTAATTTATTTAGATAGCTGGACATCAACAGAACAAAGAATTCAAGTTGATGATGGATATGTAAAAGTATTATTTGCACCATTTAAAAATGAAGATGAAAGACCAGATGGTGTAATTGCTGTAATTCAGGATATTACTGAACATGTAAAACTTGATAATATGCAAAAAGAATTAGTAGCAGATGTATCACATGAATTAAAAACACCAATAACATCTATAATGGGATATGCTGATACTCTTTTAGAAGGTGGATATGATGAAGAAACTCAAAATAAGTTTTTAAATGTGATTGCATCAGAATCTAGAAGAATGGCTCGTTTAGTTACAGATTTATTGACACTTTCTAGATATGATAGTAATAAAAAGAAAACTCAAAAAGAAAGTTTTGATTTGGGCGAATTGGTTAAAAGATGCCAAGAAAAATTGGCTATTGAAATTAAGAAAAAAGGACATACTGTTAATGCATTTGTTACAGCAGATGTACCACCAGTATATGCAGATAAAGATGATATTGAACGTGTTGTTTTAAATATTTTGACAAATAGTATAAAATATACACCAGATAATGGTGAAATTAAAATTTATGTTGGTTTTGTTTATAATGATGCATATATAAAGGTATTTGATAATGGAATCGGTATTCCAGAAGATGATTTATCTAGAATTTTTGAGAGATTTTATAGAGTTGATAAAGCTCGTACAAGAGAAATGGGTGGGACTGGTTTAGGTCTTTCCATTGCTAAGGAAATTTTGGATAAAAATGGCGGAAGTATTGATATAAAAAGTAAAGTTGGAGAGGGCACAGAGGTTGTTATTCGCATTCCAACAAAACAATAACTTATAGAAATAATAATATGAAAAAATCAGAATTGGAATAATAATCCATTCTGATTTTTTGTATTTTCATGAATTAGAATGGCTATTTTATGGGGTTATTCCATATTTGTTACTAACAGGATCTTTAAATAAGCCAATTTTAGGAGTGAAATATGTAAAAGTAATGAAACTAATTAGCAATGCAAAAATAAGAAGTCCTGCTACATATTGATTGCAATGAAAGTTTGATAGTAGAATTTTATAGGATACCAATTCACCTAGAATGACAGCAATAAAGAAAATGCTAATATCAATAAAAGCAAAATTCGTTCCAATTATACCAGTATAGGTATAAAAAAATGAAATAGTAAATAAAATGGCGGTCAAAATACCAAGTAATCTAGCACATAAAAAATTAGAATAATTTTTTCCAATAAGAAAATATCCTAATATTGTTGTTAATAGCATAGGGAAAAATAATAGTTTTAAATGTTCCCATGTGCTTTCATTTACAGCACTAAATGATGCTACAAAAGTGCTATTTCCAGACCATTCAAAAGTAAAGTGTAGAAGAGTTCCTAATATCATTACAAAGATTCCACTAAAAATAGTGAATCTTAAAATGTTATTTTTTTTCATATATACCTCCAATAAAATTATATGAAAAAATTAAAATTATAATGCATATTTATTGATAAATCCTCCAAATTAATGTATAATATACAAGATAAAAAAAGTTAGGAGATAAATACAAATGAACAATAAAATAAAAGATATATTAGAATGGATTTATTGCATAATAATAGCAATAGTACTAGCTCTATTATTTAGATTTTATATAGGAACACCAACAATAGTACAACAAGTATCAATGTATCCAACACTAGTACAAGACCAAAGACTATGGCTTAATAGATGGGTAAGAACAACTAAAACAATGCCAAATAGAGGAGATATAATAACATTTGAAGCACCGAGCAAAAAATCGTATACATATAGTGAGATAGACCAATCTAATCCAGTAGCAAAATACGAAAATGAACCAACAAGTTTATTTGGAAAATTCAGATATTATGTATTAGAAATTGGAAAAGACAGCTATATTAAAAGAGTTATAGCTTTACCAGGAGAACATGTTGAGATTAAAGATGGAAAAGTTTATATAAATGGAGAGGAATTACAAGAAGATTATCTTCAAAGTGGTATAGTTACAGATATACTAGGCACATGTGGATTTGATGATTTTGTTGTTCCTGAAAACTGTGTATTTGCAATGGGTGATAACAGAAATCATAGTACAGATTGTAGATCTTTTGGTTGTATTCCATTAGAAAAAATTGAAAGTAAAGTTTGGATAAGAATTTGGCCATTAAATCTATTTGGAAAAGTAAAATAATGTTATAGTTCGCAAATATTTTAAATTGAACTATACTAAAATAATAAATTTGAAACAGGAGATATAATGTTTAATAATATACTAGGTAATGATAATATAAAAGAATTACTAACAAATGCAGTGAAAAATAATAAAACATCACATAGTTATATGTTCGTTGGTACAGATGGAATAGGTAAAAAAATGATTGCAAAAGAATTTGCAAAAATGATTTTATGTACTGATGAAAATAAATATTGTGGAACTTGTAAATCATGTATTGAATTTGATGGTGAAAATAATCCGGACTTTCGAATTATAGAACCTGATGGAAATAGCTTGAAAATAGAGCAAATAAGAGAATTCCAAAATAAAGTTTCGGAAAAACCAATCATATCAAATAGAAAAGTTTATATAATAAATGATAGTGATAAAATGACAACAGAAGCTCAAAACTGTTTATTAAAAACACTAGAAGAGCCACCAGAATTTGTTACTATAATTCTTATAGGTTTCAATGAAAGTGCATTTCTAGATACTATAAAATCAAGATGTATGATATTGCATTTCAACAAGATATCTGATGAAAATATTTTAAGATTTTTAGAAGAAAATTATCAGACAAAAGTAAATAGTCAAATTATGTTAGAAGCATTTCAAGGAAGTATCGGCAAAGCCATACAATTACAAGATAAACAAGAAGAGTATGAACAGATTGAAAATGTAATTGTAAATTTAGAAAAAAGAGATAAGATAGATACTTTAAATGGTGCTGAAATTATTTATAAAGCAAAAGATGAAAAGTTTGAGATTTTAGATTATATAAATATTATTTTATTGGATATGGCAAGAAAATCTGGAAAATATGCTAATTGTATAAATATTGTTGAAGATACTAAAAAAAGATTGCAATCAAATGCAAATTATGATATGTGTATTGATAATATGCTACTTAAATTATGGGAACAAATAAATTAGTATATAAATGCCCAAATTTTAAATACATATGATGGAAAATAAAAATAATGAAAGGAAAATTAGACTTGAAAAATATAGTAGGAATAAGATTTAAAAAATTAGGAAAAATATATTTTTTTAATCCAAAAGGAATAAAAGTACAAAAAGGTGATAAAGTAATAGTTGAAACATCACAAGGAGAGGAATATGCAGAAGTATTAATTCCTAATAGATATGTTGATGATGAAAAAATAGTAGCACCATTAAAAAAGGTTTTGAGAATTGCTACAAGTAAAGATATAAAAAGACATGAAGAATGTAAAAAAATAGAGAAAGAAGCATTTAAGGTATGTGAGCAAAAAATAAAAGATCATAAATTGAATATGATTTTAACAGAAGTTGAATGCAAATTTGACAATAGTAAAATATTATTTTATTTTACAGCAGATGGTAGAGTAGATTTTAGAGAATTAGTTAGAGATTTAGCAGCAATTTATAAAACAAGAATTGAATTACGTCAAATAGGTGTAAGAGATGAAGTTAAAAGAATTGGTGGAAATGGAGTTTGTGGTAGAGAATTATGTTGTTGTACATTTTTAAGTGATTTTGAAGCAGTGTCAATAAAAATGGCAAAGGAACAAAATATATCATTAAATCCATCAAAAATATCAGGAAATTGTGGAAGACTTATGTGTTGTTTGAAATATGAAAATGATGTATATGAAGATAAACTAAAACATCTTCCAAATGTTGGTGCAATTGTTAAAACAGAAGATGGAGTTGGAGAAGTAGATAACATTGAAATTTTAAGAGAAAAATTAAGAATAAAATTTAAGGGCGAAGATGGTTATACATATAAGAAGTATGATGCAAAAGATGTAACAATAATTAAAGATGTTGAGAGAGAGCAAATAGATGAGGAAGAAATTATGAATAAAAAAGAATTAGAAGAGCTTGAAAGATTGGAGCAGGAAGATAAAAAAGTTTTAGGAGGTGAGAATAATGGCATATAAAATTACAGATAAATGTATATCTTGTGGAGCTTGTGCTGCTGAATGTCCAGTAGGATGCATATCACAAGGTGAAGATAAATTTGTTATAGATGCATCTGCATGTATTTCTTGTGGTACTTGCGCAGGTGTTTGCCCAGTTGGAGCACCAGAAGAAGAATAAAAATATAGAGATTTGAGAATGAAGCTCAAATCTGAGAAAAATAGAGGGATTAAAATATTCTTCTATTTTTTTGTTTAATTTTGCATATTTTTTATTAAGGTTTAATAATATAAATATATAATAAATATTGACAATACGTATAATACGTAGTATAATATAGCCGTTAGGAGGAAAAGTCATGACATTTCGAGAATTAGAGAAATTGTTAATCTCCAACGGTTGGTATCATCACCACACAAATGGTTCTCATTACATATATAAACATAATGAAATAAAGCGGAAGTTTACCGGTACCGAACCATAAAGGAGATATACCAAAAGGAACTCTTAACAATATCTTAAAACAAGCAGGGCTGAAATAAGCCCTAGCTTGTAATAAGTGGAGGGGAATTATGAAAGTTATTTATCCAGTATTATTTTATGAAGAAAAAGAAGGAGGATATTCTGCATTTGTTCCAGATTTAGAAAATGAGTTAAATATTAATGCATCCACTTTTGGAGAAAATTTAGAAGATGTAATGGAAATGGCAGAAGATTTAATTGCTGGAATAGTATTAGATGAAATGGAAGAAGAAAATAAAATACCAAAAGCAAGTAAGATACAAGATATAAATATTGAAGAATTTGAAAAAAAGTTAGATATAGAAAATTGGGATTATATTTCTAAGTTTAAAACATATATAGCGGTAGATATAAGTGAATTTACAAAAAAATGGGGAAAAGAGTTAGTGAAAAAAACTGTAAATATTCCTAAATGGATAAATACGAAAGCAGAAGAACTAAAAATCAATTTTTCTAAGACTTTGGAAGAAGCACTATTAAAAGAAATTTATAAATAAAAAAATGGAGTATATACTTTATATTAAGAAAGTATATACTCTTTAAAGTTTTATTAATAAATTATATGGATTATCTATTTGTAATCTCTTCCAAATTCAAAAGTTCTTGCCATCTTGCATCAACCTCTTTTTGGAATTCTTCAATCATCCATTCATTACCAGGTTTAAACATATGTTTAAATCTTTTTTGAGGTTTTAGAAATTCTTCAATAGGAAGTTTTTTAGCAGGTTTATAAGAAATATGATAAACACCATTAACAACTTCATATAAAGGCCAGTAGCAAGTTTCAACAGCCAATTTATTAATTTTCATTAAATCCTCTGTTGCATAACCCCAACCTCTTGGGCAAGGAGCCATAACATTTAAAAATGTTGGACCCTCTGTGTAGATTGCTTTTTCAGCTTTTTCATATAAATCTTTCATATTATTTACTGCAATTGATTGCGCAACATATGGTAAGTGATGGCCTACCATTATTTTTGTCAAATCTTTTCTTGATTGCATTTTACCAGGAATAACTTTTCCAGCTGGTGATGTTGTTGTATCTGCAAATTTTGGTGTTGCAGATGAACGTTGAATACCAGTGTTCATGTATGCGCCATTGTCATAGCAGACATATAACATATCATGTCCTCTTTCCATTGCACCTGATAATGATTGTAAACCTATATCATAAGTTCCACCATCTCCACCAAATGCGATGAATTTTGTGTGTTCATCTTCTGGTAATTTTCCTTGTTTTTTAAGAGATTTGTATGCAGCTTCTACTCCTGATAAAGTAGCAGATGTACATTCAAATGCTGTATGAATAAATGAATCAGTCCATGCTGTGTATGGGTAAATAAATGTTGATACTTCCATACATCCAGTTGCAGTTGATATTACTGCATGGTCATCTTCTTTTAATGCTCTTAAAATGTGTCTTGCAACAACAGGGGCACCGCATCCGGCACACATTCTATGACCTTCTGTAAATCTTGAAGGCTTATTTGCAACTATTTCTTTAACATTATATGCCATGATTATTTTGCCTCCTTTCTTAGTCCTAAATATCTATAAGGATCTTCAACTTTTCCGTTTTTTGCAATTTCAACTAAATCTGTATAAACAGAATTTATTTCTTTTTCTGTTGTATCTCTACCACCGATTCCATAAACATAATTAACAACTGGAACGTTTTGTTTTGCAACATACATGCTAGAAACAACATCTTCAAATAAAGCTCCACCAATGGCGTTTAAAGAATCAGATTTGTCTAATACTGCAATAGCTTTTAAATGTGATAAGGCTTTTGCAACTTCTTCACCTGGGAAAGGTCTGTAAACTCTGATTTTTAATAAACCAGCTTTAATACCTTGTTCTCTTAATTTATCAACAACAGCTTTTGTTGTACCAGCGGTTGAATTCATACAAACAACAGCAATTTCTGCATCATCTAATTTATATTCTTCAAATAAATCATAATGTCTACCAGTCCATTTTTCAAATTCTTTTGAAACATCTAAAATAACTTGTTTAGCAGCTTTCATAGCATAACCTTGTTGAGCTTTGTGTTCAAAAAGATATGCTTGCAAATCTAGTGGACCAATTGCCATTGGTTCTTTTTTGTTTAATAAATAATGTTCTGGGTGATATTCACCAACAAACTTTTTAACATCTTCGTCATTTTCTAATTCAATATTTTCAATTGAATGTGATGTTATAAAACCATCTTGGCAAATCATAATTGGAAGTTGAACATCTTTATTTTCAGCGATTTTGTGAGCCATTAAGTTGTTATCGTAAGCCTCTTGATTATTTTCTGAAAATAACATTATCCAACCAGCGTCACGAACTCCCATTGCATCAGAATGGTCATTGTGTATGTTAAGTGGACCAGAAACAGCTCTATTAACTAAATTCATAACAATTGGAAGTCTTAAACTTGAAGCAATGTAAATCATTTCCCACATTAAAGACAAACCATTTGCAGATGTGGCAGTCATAGCTCTTGAACCAGCAGCCTCAGCACCGATACAAGCACTCATAGCACTATGTTCACTTTCAACAGCAACAAATTCAGTATCAACTGAACCATTTGCAACAAATGTTGAAAAATATTGAGGAATTTCTGTTGATGGTGTGATAGGGAATGCAGCAACAACATCAGGATTAATTTGCTTCATAGCAGTTGCAACTGCTTCATTACCACTTAATCTTTCTCTTATACTCATTATTCAGCACCTTCTTCCTTCATAACAATTGCACCAAATGGGCAAGCTTTTGCACAAACGCCACATCCTTTACAATAATCATAATTAAAATCTTCTCTTTTTAAAGAACCTTTACAAACAGGAATGCTATTATCTGGACAAACAGGATAGCATAATCCACATTGTTTACATTTTTCTTCTATCCATACAGGTTTAATACTTCTCCAATCACCAGTTTTAAATTCTCTTGCATTACCTGCTTCATATATATTTCCACCTATTGTTAACTCTTCCATAGGTGTTGTTTTATCTATATTTGACATGATTTTCACCTTTCTTTTAACCAATTAACAACTTTCTTATTGGTTGATTTTTGTTATATTTTTTTTACTTCTTTTAAAGCCATTTCTAAGGCTTTCATGTTTCCATCAATAACTTCTGGTTTTTTAGCAAATTTATGTTTAAATGAGCCTTTCATATCTTCAAGAAAAGCTTCGTCTGACATGATTCCACTTACTTTTACTATTGCAGCTAGCATAGGTGTATTTGGAAAATATCTTCCTAATGTTTCAATTGATATTTTTCTTGCATCTATTGTATAAACATTACCTTTGTATCCGTTTAGTACACTTTTTAAATATTCTGCTGATTTTGTTGTGTTTATTACAATTGCTCCTGTTTCTTTTAATCCTGCTGTTACTGGAACAGTTTCTAGTAGTGTGTCATCAACAACTACTACGTAGTCTGGTTCGTAGATGTTGCTGTGAACTGTAATTGGGTTGTCACTAATTCTGTTGTATGCAGTAATTGGTGCTCCCATTCTTTCTGGTCCATATTCAGGGAATCCTTGAATGTATTTTCCAGTATTAAATGCGGCGTCGGCTAGTAGTAATGATGCTGTTTTTGCACCTTGACCGCCTCTTCCGTGCCATCTAATTTCTATTAGGTTATTCATTTTTTATTGCCTCCTTTAAAAATTATCTAATAAAAAGATTAAAGTTTTATTATATTATTTGATTTTGCGTGTTTTATATGCACGCATCATATGTGTCTAGTATATGCTAAAAATTGAGTGATGTCAAGGAAATTTTTGTACGGAGGAGTCAAAAAAAGAGATTAGTTGTTACAGTTCAATAAGAATTTTTTTATAGTATCGTTGCCT
>FR901870.1 GCA_000438255.1 Clostridium sp. CAG:389 | reverse complement strand
CAATATATCAAAAATATTATCCAGTAACCTTTCATACGAAAAACTATACAAAATCTATTGACATATTAAAATTTTAGAAATAAAATAGCATTGAAAAATAAATTGTTAATAAATAATAATAAATTGTTAACAATAAAAATGTTAGGAGGAATTAATATGGCATTAGTAACAACAAAAGAAATGTTTGAAAAATCAATGAAAGAAGGATATGCAATAGGAGCATTTAATGTAAACAACATGGAAATAATACAAGGAATTGTAGATGCAGCAGCAGAAGCAAATTCACCTGTAATATTACAAGTATCATCAAGTGCAATAAAATATGCAAGAATAAATTATTTAATGAAAATGGTACAAGCAGCAGTAGAAGAACATCCAAATATACCAATAGCAATACACTTAGACCATGGACCAGACTTTGAAACAGCAAAAATGTGTATAGATAACGGATTCACATCAGTAATGATAGATGGATCAAAATATGACTTTGAAGAAAATGTAGCATTAACTAAAAAAGTAGTAGACTATGCACATGAACATGGAGTAACAGTAGAAGCAGAACTTGGAAAATTAGCAGGAATTGAAGATGATGTTAATGTAGCAGCAAATGATGCAATGTATACAGATCCAGCACAAGCAGAAGAATTCGTAAAAAGAACAGGATGTGACTCATTAGCAATTGCAATCGGTACAAGCCATGGGGCATACAAATTTAAAGGAGAAGCAAAACTTAGATTTGATATATTAAAAGAAGTAAAAGAAAGAATACCAAATACACCAATAGTATTACATGGAGCATCAACAGTAATACCAGAATTAGTAAATATGTGCAATGAATTCGGAGGAAATATACCTGGTGCAAAAGGTGTTCCAGATGAAATTTTACATGAAGCAAGTATTTCTGGTGTTTCTAAAATAAATGTTGATACAGATTTAAGACTTGCTATGACAGCAGGTATTAGAAAAACATTTGTTGAAAATCCAAATGTTTTTGATCCTAGAAAATATTTAGGAGAAGCAAGAGAAATAATAAAAGAAACTGTAAAACATAAAATAGTAGATGTTTTTGGTTCAGCAAATAAAGCATAAAAAATAGGGATTGAAGTAAATTTCTTCAATCCCTATTTTTATGGATTAACATTTAGTGTTTTATTATTAGTATAGATTACCATTCCTGGTTTAGAACCAGAAGGCTTTTTAACAAATTTAACTTCACAATAATCAACAGGAACGTTTGAAGAGTTACGAGCTTTACTGTGTTTTGCAGCAAGTTCAGCAACCTTGATAAGAATATCATTATTAGGATAAGGCAAATTATTGTCAAGTTTTAAAATAGTATGACTTCCATGAAAATCCTTAGTATGAAACCATAAATCAGCTTTACTTGCAAATTTTAATGTTAAATAGTCATTTTCTTTATTATTTCTACCAACAAAAACAGTGTAGCCGTCGACTGTATATTTGATAGGGTTAAAAGAAACTGTTTTATTTTTGGTTAATTTAGATTTTTTAACTTTATTTTTTTTAGTATTTGCTTTTAAAGAAGCTTTTTCTTTAAATATATCATTTTCAGAAATTTCTTCGTAAATGAAAGCAATTTCTTCAATTGTAGAACAATTTTCTAATTCGTAAATAACACTTTCTATATAATCAAGTTCTTTTAGAGTATCAGCTTTTTGCTCTGATACAATTATTAAAGCATTTTTTAGTTTTGAATATTTTTTAAAAAATCTTTTTGCATTTATACTGGGAGAAAAACGTTTATCAAGTTTTATTTTTATTTTGTTATTATTTTCATAATAATTTTCAAGTTCTATTTCATCAACATTTCTGTTAGGAATTCTGTATAAATTAGATGTAATAAGCTCTCCGTAAAGTCTGTATTTGTCCATATTATCGCATTCTTTTAGTTTTTCATCAATATTATAAAGTCTTTTCTTATATTTTTTCAAAGTATCTAAAATTATTTTTAAAAGTGTATTTCTATAATTTTTAAATTGTTCATTTGATTCTTTATTAAAATAAAAATCATCAATAAAAAAGTTTAAATCAAAAGGTTGAAGAGAAGAACTTTTTTCTGGAATTAGAAAATAATCTTTTATAGTTCCATCATTGTTTTTTATTGATTCAAAACTTATGTTGCTAGTTCCAATGTTAGTAATAATTTCATTTGTATAGTTGAATATTTTTTCTAAGCTAGTATCGGAGGTGTCTGAAATTTCTAGTTTTTTAATTATTGCATTTATAAAATTTTTAGAAATCCCATTAAATATATTTGAAATTATTGTTGGTAAATTATTAATATCATTATTGTTATTTGAAGCACTATTAGGTGATGATAGGTTTAAATGTTCTTTGAAATCTTCAAAATCTTTTAATTCAAGGAAACTTATTTTGTTAGATGTTGGGAAAGTATATTTTGTGTGTGGTAATATATCTCTGAAATTTTCATCAATTTCTTTTATGTGTCTTAAACTATCAATAATAATATTTGAATCATCTAATAAAATAATGTTACTATGTTTTCCCATTAATTCAATTACTAGTTTTTTAGAAATAATATCATCTAATTCGTCAAATCCTTCAAATTCAAGTATTATTAGTCTTTCTAAGTCGAATGTTATTATGTTTTTTAATTTTAATCCAATTAGGTTTTTTCGCAATAACATACAAAAATTTGGAGCGACTTGTGGGTTTGCTTTTTGATGTGTTGTTAGGTTTATTCTACAATATTGCGCGTCTATACATATGTTGAGTGCATAGTTTATTCCATTTTGATATATTCCTAAAATTATTGTGTTTTTGTTTGGTTCAAATATTTTGTCTATTCTTGATCCTTTAAGTTGTGATATTTCAGATGTTATTGCTTTTGTGACTATTCCGTCAAATGCCATTTGCATCAATCCTTTTCTTTTTAGTTTTGTTTATTATATGTTGTATCACTTATGAGTTGTTTTTTGAATATCATAAGATTATGAATTTTAACTATTATACTTTATTTTGCTAGTATTTTCAATAGTTTTCTGGTCTAATTATAAGGCTTTTTGAAAAGTGGAAAAAAGTAGAAAAAAGTAGAAAAAAACAATATTGAGCCATAATTAGCAATATGGTATATAAAAATTAATCATATAAAATGAAAGGTGGGGTTGATATATGGAAAAAAACAAAATTCAAACTAGAACATTTATAAAAATAGTTGCAACTATTTTAACAACTATAATATTGTTACAAATTTGTTCACCTATTGCTTTGGGCATAAAAGAAACAGAAAATTTACAAAATGATATTAATGAGAAATATGTTGAAAACAAAGATGTAGAAAACTCAATTAATGATTCTAGTTCAACTGAAATAATTGGAGAAATAACAGAAAAAAGAACTTTAAATCAAAAGCATTTTTTACAAAGTGATGGAACTATATTAACAGGAATTTATCCGACAGCTGTCCATTATGAAAAAAATGGAAAATTATTAGATATTGATAATTCATTAGAAGATGTAAATGAAGATAATGGAATGTATCAAAATAAAAGTAATACTTTTAAGGTAAAATTTTCCAAAAAATCAAATAAAAATAATTTAGTAAAAATAAATATAAAAAATCATAATATAAAATGGGCTTTACTAAATTCAAATAAAGTAGAAGCTAAAAAGATAGGAAAGAACGATTTAGATAACAGTAAATTAAAATTAAATAATATAGCTTCTGGAATTATAGAATACGAAAATATATTAGAAAATATAGACCTTCAATATAATGTTGTATCTAATTCTATAAAAGAAAATATTATTTTAAAAGATAAAGCTGCAATAAATCAAGAAATTTCATTTGAATTTAAAACAGATAATTTGAAAATGGAAAAAACGGAAGATAATAGAATTGCTTTTAGTGAAAAAAATCAAGAGTCAGTAATATTCATTTTAGAAGCACCATATATGTACGATGCAAAAAATGAATTATGTGATGATGTTCAAATAGATTTAACGGAAAAAAATAACAAATATATTATGACATTAAAACCAAGTAGAGAATGGTTAGAAAATGAAGAGAGAGTATATCCAGTAATTATAGATCCAACAGTACAAACATCATTGGATTATCATTATATAAATGATGTATACATTTTTGATGGAGATGCTGGATATCCTAATAGGCATGAAGCACATATATTAAGAGTGGGAAGTAATAATAAATTATCAAGCAAAGGACCTACTAGAAGCTTACTAAAATTCGCAATACCTAATTTGAACTCAGGAGACCAGATTATAAGTGCAATGTTAGATATTTGTTCATATCCAGATACTAATGAATGGGCTCCTGCAACGCAGGAAATACAAATTGATGTTCATAAAATGACAAGTAATTGGGAAACAAAAACAGCTAGTTGGAGTAATTTATATAATCAGTATGATTCGAAAATTGTTGATTATGTTAAATATAAATATGACTCTAATAATCCAATAAAATTTTATTATTTTGATATAACTTCAATAGTAAAGGACTGGTACATAACAGGAAATAATTATGGTGTATTATTAAAAGACCATACAGAAACATATAATGCTCAACATTCAGATGCGTATTTTTATTCATCAGATGTAAGTGATGCTTACACAAATGCAAGACCAATGATTCAAATGGTATATAGAAACCAAACAGGAATAGAAGATTATCAAACATATCATACACAATCAATAGGAAGAGCAGGAACAGTATATACAAATGATTACAATGGAAATTTAGTGTTAACACATCAAGATTCTTGCACAGGAGGAAATTTATTACCTGTTACTGTTAATCATGTATATAATACAAATGATAAAGATATAGACATTGGATATGGAAAAGGATATAGATTAAATTTATCACAAATTATAAATTTAGTTACAATAAATAATGTAGAGTATGCAAAATATATAGATGAAGACGGAACACAGCATTATTTTAAAAGAGATGGAACGTCTAATGTATATAAAGATGAAGATGGACTTAATTTAACATTAACATTAGAAAATGATACTTTTATCATGAAAGATAAAAATAATAGTACCCTTATTTTTCAAAAAAGGACTAATTCGACAGGAATTAAATGGCATTTAAAAGAATTAAAAGATACTTTTGGAAATAAAATTACATTGAATTTAAATACGAATACAGCACAAGATTTTAGAATAGAAAAAGTAATTGATGGTGCAGGAGAAGAAATATCGTTTTCATATGATAATACTTTGAAACTTTCAAAAATAACAGATAAAGCTGGAAGAATAATAACATTTGGATATAATTCTAACAATAACATGACACAAGTAACTTATCATGATAATAAGACTTCTACATATAGTTATAATTCTTCAAATTTATTAACATCTGTTAAAAATATAGATAATTCATATATGAATTATGAGTATTATTACGAAAAAGGAAACAAAGTTAAAAGTATAAAAGAATATGGTACTCAAAATATATTAGGTAAATCTTTAAATATATCTTATGGAACGAATATTACAAAATTTACTGATAATAAAGGGTATACCAATATATATACATTTAACAATTATGGACAAACAATTAGCATTGCTGATTTAGGAAAAGATGCTAATAATGTAAACAATGCTTTGGGAAAAATGTATAAATACGGAGAGGGAAATAATAATAAAAATAAATTAACATTAGATGGAAATTTAATTTCTATAAATGAAAAAGAAAATAATTTGCTTAAAAATGCAAATTTTGATGAAGGTTCAAATTATTGGACAAATTATCATCTTGAAAGTTGTGACCAAGTAGTAGATGGAAAATATAGATTTGTAGGTAATAGCAATATAGATAAACATATTGGACAAGAACTTCATATTAGTGGTAAAAAAGGAGATATTTTTACTTTCGCAGGATGGGTAAATAGTAAAGCTGTTCCTAATAGTTCTGAAAAAAATATAAAAGTTAGTTTAAGTTTTCATTTTTATAGAAATGATGGAACAATACAAATGATAGACAATAATATTAATGTTGATGGTAATGATTGGCAATTTGTGTCTACAATAAATATAGCAGATAGTGATTATTATGCAGTTAAGGCTCATTTAGTATGTACAAATAATGCAAATGAAACATATTTTGACAATGTAGGTTTATTTAAAGAAGAATTTGGACAAAGTTATATTTATGACAGCAATGGAAATATTATATCTACTGAAGACAATTCAAAAAATAATCAAACATTTAAATATAATTCAGATAATAAACTAATTTCTTCTATAAATCCAAAGGGAGGAGAATTTACATATCAATATGATATAAATAATCCTCAAAAGTTAAATAGTGCAATAAATGCAGTAGGAAATAAATATTCATTTAATTATGATAATTATGGTAATATAACAAGTGCAAAAGTTGAAGAAATAAATGAAAGTGATATAGGTGTACAATATCAGACTCATATTGCTAATGAAGGTTGGAAAGGTAGTATTCAAAATGGTGAAACATCAGGAAGTTCACAATTAAATAATCAGTTAGAGGCAATAAAAATAAATTTAACGAATCCACATTCAAATATAAAAGTTGAATATAGTGCTCATGTTGCAAATATTGGTTGGCAAGATTGGGTACAAAATGGAACAATGGCAGGTACAGAAGGTCAATCATTGAGAATGGAAGCTATAAAAATTAAACTAGTTAATACTACTAAATATTCTGTGAGATATAGGACATATGTTAGTGGACTAGGATGGCAAAGTTGGGTACAAGATGGCGAAATATCTGGAACAACAGGGCAATATAAACCAATTTATGCAATACAGATTGTTATTGAAGATAATGAAAGAGGCTTTATTCAAACACAAGCAGAATATTCTTCAAATGGAAATTATCAAACTAAATTGATTGATGAAGCGGGAAATACGACTCAATATCAATATAATCAAAATACAGGATTATTAACTAAAACAATAGATGCTAAAAATAAAGAAACAAACTATACTTATGATACATCAAATAGATTACTAAATGTAAAAAAACAAGTATCACAAAAAGAATATTCTAATACATATACTTATGAAAATGATATGTTGAAAACAATAAATCATAATGGATTTATATATACATTTAATTATGATAATTTTGGAAATGTAAAACAAGTAAAAGTAGGAAATCAGATATTATCGACTAATAATTATGAAAATAATAATGGGAATTTAATAAGTGCAACATATGGTAATAATCAAACAATTTCTTATAGCTATGATAGATTTAATAGAATTATAAAGATGTCAGGGACAAATGGAAATTATCAATATACATATAATGCAAATTCTAATGTGAAAACAATAGTTGATGGTATAAATAATAATACAGAAACATTTACATATGATTTAGCTGAAAGGTTAGTAAAAAGTATAAATACAAATGGATTTATAAAAGAATACGGTTATGATGCAAATAATAATGTAAATACTAAAAAATATACTTTGAGTAATAGAGTTAATTCATTACAATATGATTATGATAAAGCAAATAGACTAACATCTTTAAAACTTAACAATAGTATAACTTGGACAAATACAATGGATAAGTTATCTAGATTGAGTATTAATACAATAACAAGTGGAAGTAAGAGTTATAAAACAAGTTATTCATATATTGATGTACCAAATGTAACAAACAAAACAACAACATTATTGAAATCAGTAAAAAATGGAAATAATGCTGAAATAACATATACGTATGATGGCCTAGGAAATATAGAAACTATCAAAGAAGGAAATACATTAACAAATAAATATTATTATGATGAGTTAAGCCAATTAAAAAGAGAAGATAATGTAAAACAAAATAAAACAATAGCATATGAGTATGATACAGGTGGAAATATATTAAATAAAAAAGAATATTCATATACCACATCAGCTACATTGCCTACTACACCAAATAAAATAATAACATATACATATGGAAATACAAATTGGAAAGATCAATTAACAAGTTATAATGGAAAACAAATAACTTATGATAATATAGGAAATGTGTTAACATATGATGGAAATAATTATACATGGCAGAATGGAAGACAATTAGCAGGAATTAGTAATAGTAGTAAAAATCAAACGATAAAATATAAATATAATGAAAATGGAATACGTACTCAAAAAGTAGTAAATGGTACGATAACTAATTATTATTTAGAGGGTTCAAAAGTAATATATGAACAAAGAGGTAATAATATTATTTATTATATATATGACCAAAATGGAAATATGATAGGTTTAAAATATAATGATACACAATATTATTATATAAAAAATGCACAAAATGATATTATTGGTATACTTGACAGTAACCTTAACCAAGTGATAAGATATGAGTATGATAGTTGGGGAAATACATTAAGTATTAAAGATATAAATGGAAATAATATAACAAGTGATACTAATATAGGTATAATGAATCCGTATAGGTATAGAGGTTATCGATATGATGCAGAGACAGGTTTATATTATTTACAAAGTAGGTATTATAATCCGGAGTGGGGAAGGTTTATAAATTTTGATAATTATGGCGGGCAACTAGGAGAATTATTGAGCCATAATGGTTATATTTATTGTAATAATAATCCGGTTAATATGATAGATGAGGATGGAAATTTTGCAATATCCTTAGCGGCAATTTTGTCTACTGTTATAGCAGCAGTTAAAGCAGTAGTATATACGGTAGTAACTGTTGCATCAGTAGTTGGTACAGCAGTAGCAACAGAAAAAGTAATTGAAACCGTGAAGGATAGACAAAGAAAAAACAACGAAAAAAGTCATACGGTTTATAAATTACGAAATAAAAAAACTACAAAAATAGATTATGTAGGAAGAACGGTTAATCCTAAAAAAAGAATGAAAAATCACGAAAAAACTAAACCTAATCATGAATTTGAAATAATAGCATCTGGATTAACAAGAGAGGAAGCAAGAGGTGTTGAACAAATTTATATGGTGGAATATAATACAAGATCATTATTAAATAAAATTAATGGAATAAATCCTAAAAATATAAAGCGAGAAATATATATGGAAGCAGGAAGACAGATATTACATTATCTAGGTAATGTGGTATCAAATGAAGCGTTATATTGGACAGGACAATAGGAGGTAAAGAATGGGAACATGGGGACCAAAATTATATGAAGATGATTTGGCAGAAGATATAAAAAATGAATATGAAGAATTATTAGAAAAAGGAAGAAATAATAAAGAAGCAATAGAAGATATATATCAAATATATAAAGAAGAAATAGAAGACTCAGAAGAAAAATCAGTATTTTGGATGGTATTAGCAGATATACTATATAAAAATAAAAATTTAACAAAATTTGTAAAAGAAAAAGCATTAAAAGAAATAGAATTAGGCGAAAATCTAGAAAGATGGAAGAATGAAGCTAGTGAGGAGGATTATATAATAAGAAAAAGGGAAATAGATAAATTGAAAAAAAAGCTAAATTCATATCAAGAATGCGAAAAAAATATTGGAACTAAAAATAAAAGTATAAAAAAGATAGCTAATAATAATATTTTGGAATGGAAAATAGGAGATACATATGCATATAAAATACAGGATTCAAAATTTGAAGGACAATATTTTATATTAAGAAAAGTACAAGATTGTATGTATAATAATAATACAAGGTATCAATCAGCCATTATATATGTTCAAATAACAACAGATAAAAAAATACCTAAGTACCAAGAAGAAATAGATAAACTAGAATATATTATAATTGGAAATGAAGGAAATGTAAGACATAAATATAGAATGCAACTATATCAAATTCCAAAAAAAATAAATGAAAAATTAATATATGTAGGGAATTTTAAAAATGTAATAACACCAAAAGATGAATATGTAGAAACAGAACAACTAAATATATGGTTACACTCATTTAAAGATATAGAATATTTGATTATAAATATGGCTATGTTAGGAACAAATAATAAACCTATTTATTATGAGGTTGACCCTAAAAATATATCAGATTCGCATGTTAGATTCCTAATGAAGGTAAAATATTATAAAGAAAAGTTAAATATAATACCACCAGAAAATGCAATTGTAAAAGATAATGCTTTATTATATGTATCATTAGTGGACTCATTGATGATTGGTGGATTTGTAAAAAATCCAGTAGGAATGAAAGTAAAAGACATGAAAGCGGAGGCATATAATCGAATAGAAGAACTAGAAAAAATGGTAAATGAACAAAATGAGATACAAGAAATAAAGGACGAAAGAATAAATATATTGGAAGATTTAAG
>FR901869.1 GCA_000438255.1 Clostridium sp. CAG:389 | reverse complement strand
ATATATTAGAAATTTAATTATAGGATATGAAGTTAAAAATCCAGAAGTTAAAGAAGAAACAAAAAATAGTATTGGTGAATATATTATAGAAAAAATTCTTAAAACATTAGAAGAAAATATCAATTGTTTGATCAAAGTAAAAAATAAATTTCATTATCTAGGTTATTTCGAAAATGAACAAGCAATTGGGACTAAAATAGAAGCTTTAAAAATACAAAACAATGAGATAAAAGAATATTTATCATCTATTAGAAACGATAAAGACAATGCCGACTAAGCATTGTCTTTATAATTTATATATTTAAAAATTGTAAGTTGAGATGACATTTCCTTCTTCATCATAAATAGTTGAATCTACATTTGCCATATATAAAATTTGAAAGTCTGGATTATCAAGAGTATATCCTGCTTCGATAGCCCAATCAAATTCATTAATAACAGCTTGTTTAACAGCTACGTTATTGCTGTCATCAATTAGTTGACAGTTAATTCTAATCCAATTCTCATCATCATAAGCAACAATACAAACATTATTATTTTCAGCAATTTGTTTTGAAACTTCTTTATGCTTACTTGTTATCACATATATCTTGCCATCATACATAATTGGATCTCCAAAAGGTCTGCAACTTGGCTTATCTCCTTTTACAGTAGCTAAATAATTAACTTGTGTATTTTCCTTTAAAAATTTAAATGTTTCATTCATATTACCTTTCTCCTTAAAAATTATTTTCAATAACTTTGCCTAATTCTTCATGCTTATTTGTATAAGAATGATTTGCACCATTAATTACTTCAATTTTACAATTTGATATATTGTTTTCTAAATATTTTTTTACTATTTCAATAGGTTGAGTTAAAACACACTCATCAATGTTTCCAAAAATAATTAAAACAGGAATATTTATGCTATTAAGAATTGGACTCTTACCATTTTCTCCATCACTATATCTAATAAAATCATTCTCTCCACCAGGTAAAAAATCATAATAATATGTCCCGGCAGCAATCTTACCATTAGCCATAACAGAGAACTCTATTAATTCCTGTTCCTTTCTTTCGTTTACAAGCCTAGTAGCATCTTCTTTGGCTATTTCATATTCTGTTTTGTTTAAGAATTTTTTACCTTCAGAAGGAATATCACAAGGTGCTAATAAAACTATTTTATTTATACTATCATCTTTCTTTTTATTGTAATAATATAAAACTTTATTGCAGCCATAACTATGTCCTTCTAATGTTATTTCGCTATAGCCTTTTTCCTTTGCCCATTTTATAACACCTTCAATATCTAATAAACAATCTTTGAACCTTTCTAAACTTCCACCTATAATAATAGAAGTGTCACCTTTCGAGAACTCTGAAATATAATCTTTGCCTCTATTATTGAAAGTTAAAAAAGCATAATTTTTGTTTGTATAAGTTTCTGCTAAAATGTCTAAAAATTTATTTTCATAGAAATTACCATTTAATCCGTGAACATGGATTACTATTTTATTTGTAATATTATTAGGTGCATATAATATACCAACTTGTTCTATACCATCAATAGAATTAATTCTTACTAATTCTTGTTTCATAAGATTTATTCTCCTCTCGTTTTTAACACTTCAACAGCTTGCTCTCTATGTAATTCCTTAATTATTTCTATTTTATCTTTTGAGTATTTTGCTAACTCGTCTATATTTGTTATCATTTCTGGACAATAATTATCATTGCTATCTTGAAGAGTAGCAGCATAAACCACTTTTGAAAATTCTTCATATAGAATTGCTCCCATACACATCATACAAGGTTCACAAGATACATACATTGTTGTACCTTTTAAATCTCCATAAAGATTTTTATTTTTAGAAGCACTTTCTATTGCTTCTAATTCTGCGTGTGAATACATACTTGTTTCCATTAAAGTTTTATCATCACTTCTGCCAATAATTTTATTACCTTTAACTACAATAGCACCATAAGGATATTTGGCATTTTTACTAATTTCTATTGCTATGTCTATATAATTCTCATCGGTCATAATTACACCTCTCTATATTTCGTTTTCTTTCAAATACTCAATTATTTCTATAAAGTTTTTATCATCTTCATACTTACTTCTATCAAATTCAATCCAAGCATTAGAGATACTTTTTTCACTATCTAACACTTTTCTAACACTAGGATTATTTATAATTGGATTATTAGGCTGATTTTTTAAATCAAAACATCCTTCTTGATCATATAATTTCATTTGAATATCACATTCTAATTTATCACAATGATAAGCAAATAACGCTTCATCGGTTTTTCTTTCATTATATTCATCTAATAATGCTGAAATTTCATCTTTTCCAAGAAAATCTTTCAAAATATAATTGGTTGCTTCTTTTCCTTTAATTAATTTTTCTTCTCGTGTTGTTTCATAAAATGCTAAATCACCAATTTCAATTTCTTCTAGTTCATGAACTGCCAACATGAAAATAATTTTCATAATATCTAATTTATAGCCAAACTGATAATAAATAGATAATGCTAGCATTTGAACTCCATAAATATGTTCTGCAACACTTTCTATTCTCTCTCTTTTGGCATTCCAGACTTTAGGACCTGTCCTAATTGTATCTTTTAATTTAGTACATAAAGTATAAAATTTTATTGAATTTGCTATTTTTGACTTCATAATTTTCCTCCTTAAACTAGTTATTATCTATAAATTCAGATATTGCTTTTGCTAGTTTATCAAAATCAAAATCTTTATTTATAGAAGGAACATGAATAAAAATCATCTTTGTATCCAACTTATTCTTATTTATATATTTTAAGCCTTCATAATAAATATTATTGCATAAATAATTACCCGCATTTTCTGAGATTGAATAATCAATATTATTATTCTTAAATATTTTTATAATTTTTTTTATCAGAAAGTTAGTATTTAAAATAGTGTTATGTTTCTTGGCTTTAAGTTCAATATATACATCATCTACAAGAGGTTTTTGTCCTAAGGAAATAACATATTTATAATTATTGCTTAATTCTTTGGCCAGTTCAGCTTCACTTGTTTTAAAACTATTTGTTAATTCAACTTTATCAATACTTTTACTTGTTCTAATTTTATGTAATAATAAACTTGAAGAATTATTTTTCCCCTTAAAACATGTTATTAATATATTTGAATGTTCTCCTCTGAATTTCATTTCATCATTTTCAATTTTTGATTGAATTTTATCAGCATCAATTAAGACTTTCTCCATAAATTTTTGCAATATAGAACAAGCAGTCATTGTATCAATAGTAGGATATACTAGCAAAAAGCAAGATGTAATTGATACTAATGAAATTGTTACATTCTGCATTGGTATAGATAGCCCATAATTGGATGGACCTATTAAAAGCATTCTATCTGTATTTGGTATTATTCCTAATGATTCTTGGCTTGCTTTATAATTTCCATGTACAAACATTGAAGATGATTTGTAATATTCTCTGAGATTTCCCATATCTGTTGCAGCTTCTATATCTCTAAAACTAGCCTTTCTATTTAATAATTCATTTGCCCATCCATATTCTCCTTTTGCGTAATCTTTACCATACATTTCAACAACATAATCATAATTATCTTTTAAATTTGCAAATGAAACATCAGTATGTGAAGGATGACCTTTTTCTCTATTTAATCGTTCTTCTCTGTATGCTTGTATATGAAAATAATTTAAATATCTTTCACATAAATCACTGTCTTTTTTTTCAAATAATAATGTCCCAATTACAGACAATTCATAAAGTGTTCTCCATCTACTAAAAGCACCATCAGAATAACCATTTTTAAGCAATACTAAACATTCTTTTGATGTAAGAAGTGCTCTTGCATGAATGGTACGCAATGAATGAAATAATAAATTCTTTTCTTTTTCTGCATCTCCAATAAAACTTTTATAATACATTTCAGCACATTCTTGTGACATTTCAATTATTGTTTCAAGATTATCAATAGGTTTTTTCCATTGATTATATAGTGTTTTATTATAATCTGAAGCTATTTTTCTATTTTCAGTTAACATATTTTTCTTATCTTTATCTAAATCTTTAAATAATATTTTAGAACTATTATTTATTGCAAAATTCATAATCGATTGAATAAAGTTAGGGTCTTTTTCAAGCTTTTTTGTTATTGTAATTTTATTTTCTTCTATCAATTTTAAAAAAATTTCATGATATGTTTTCATTCTACACCTTCCAACTAACCAAAGACAAATACTAATAAAATTATACTATATTTACTAAAAATTGTCTATAAGCCTATTGAAATAATCCTAATATCTGCTGTAATTTAGTTATCAGTTGATTTAATCAATCTTGGGAGTTATATATTTCGCATACGTGTATAGTTAAGGCTCCATTTGAAATCAACTTACGGACTTAAAAGTTCGTGAGTTTTTATTTTATATAAATACTATAAAAAAAGAGAAAAAATATCAAAATAATTTCATCCTCTTTTTATATATTTTTAAATTTGGGATTAAAATTTGTGTCTAGCCAGCACTGAATTTATACTC
>FR901868.1:6725-19931 GCA_000438255.1 Clostridium sp. CAG:389 | reverse complement strand
CCATCCCAATACTTCAAAACTATTATTAGGTAATATTATGGTTATAATTTATCAATTTTCTATTGACAATATCATATAATGATGGTATACTAAATTACTAGATGAGTATATTAGTGAAATTTCATTCAAATTGAGAGGGGTGATATTAAAATGAAAAAAGACCAAATCATAGAAGCAGCAAGACTTTTATTTCACAAATATGGATTTAAAAAAGTCTCAATGGACGAAATAGCAAGAGAAGCAGGAGTAACCAAAAGAACAATCTACTCTTATTTTTCAAGTAAAGAAGACCTACTAAAATATTTTATACAAGAGGAAATCCTCAATATGAAAAATATTGTAGAAGAAATAGACAACAAAAACTTAGACTTTTTTGAAACAGTAAGCCAATCAATTTGCAGTCTTCTAAAATACAGAAGAGATAGAAATTTTTTAAACACAATAACAAAAGAAGCAGAATGGCTAAAAAATCCTATCATCATAAACAACTTAGAGCTAATTGATACACAAATTCAAAATTATATAAAAGGCAAATTAGAAAAAGCAAAAGAATCTGGAAATATATATTATGAAGATGTTGATATTACTGCATTTTTAATATACAAAATGTATATTGCGCTTATGTTTGAATGGAATGAAAGCGAAAAAAAATTAGATGAACAACTGATAGCAAGCAGTATTTCTGCAATTTTAAAAAATGGTTTAAGAAAGGAAGTTAATTAATTATGAAAAAAGAAAAAATCTTAAAAATAGTAATTTTGGCTGTTGTCTTATTAATTCCAATAATTTATAGTTTTTTCTATCTAAAATCTTATTGGAATCCATATGGTGATTTAACAGGATTAAAAATTGCAGTTGTTAATTTAGACGATGGTGAAAACAATGAAAATCAAGGAGCTGAATTCTTAAAATCTTTGCAAGATGATGGAACTTTTGACATTTGCCCTGTGTCATTAGATGAAGCAAATGAAGGAATGCAAAATGGTGATTATTATGCAACTATAACAATTCCTAGTAATTTTACAAAATGTTTAAATAGTGCATCTACAACAGATAAACAAATATCTACAATAACATATAGTCCAAACCAAGCATCAAATTATTTATCTTCTCAAATAATAAATAGTGCCGTAAAGACTATGGAAATAAACTTACAAGCAAAGGTTAGTAGTGCAATAGCTGGTAACTTAGCTGATAATTTAAAAAGTGTTCCAGATAGTTTAGAAAAAATATCTGATGCTTCAAGCCAATTGTTAGATGGTTCAAAATCACTAACTTCTGGTATCAAAGAAATTAGTGATGGTACTTCAACATTAAATAATAGTTATTCAGAATTTGATAACGGTGTAAATTCAGCCTATGAAGGTAGCCAATCTTTGGAAAGTGGTATTAGCCAAGTAAATTCTGGTGTTGATACTTTAAGTACTGGTTCTAATTCATTAAATACTGCTATTTCTCAAATAAATGCTGGTGTTGATGAATTATCAGAAAAAGGTACTGATGGTATAAAATCTTTATCTGATGGTATAACATCTTTAAATAATGGAGCTGAAAGTTTAAACACTAATTTATCAACATATGTTGATGGCACAACAGCATTAGCAAATGGTGCTACATCATATGTAACTGGCGCAACTACTTTATTAAATAATATTGAAAATTACATTGATTCTGTAAATAGTTCAAATACTCAAATATCTGGATTATTAACTGAATTAGCTAAATTAAAAACAAGTTCTGACCCTAATGTACAAAAATTAGCAGTTACAGCACAAGCAATAATTGATAGTAATGGTGCTCAAGAACTTGCAACTGCTGGTTCTCAAATAAAAGCTGGTAAAGCTCAATTAACAGCATCAAATTCAAATATAACAACTGGTGCTACAAAATTACTAAATTCAG
Source organism: Clostridium sp. CAG:389 (assembly GCA_000438255.1). Lineage (GTDB taxonomy): Bacteria > Bacillota > Clostridia > TANB77 > CAG-508 > CAG-269. The sequence goes on along the minus strand of FR901868.1, from coordinate 18,029 downwards.
GTAATACTTTAAAAGCTGGTTCAAATAGCTTATATGCTGGAACTCAACAATTAGCACAAGGTTCTGCATCATTAGGACAAATAACATCTGGTATTACTAATTTAAAATCAGCTTTAACTCAGGTTCAAGCTGGTACTAAATCATTACAATCTGGTGTTGGTACTTTAAAAATTGGTACAACTAAATTACTAGCTGGTAGTGATAGTTTACAAACTGGTTTAGCAACTTTAAGCAGTAGTTCTACACAAGTAAAAACTGCTTTAAATACATTAGATGAAGGAACATCTTCTGCATATGCTGGAAGTTCTAAATTAACAAGTAGTTTACAACAATTTAATGATGAAATAAATAAAAACATAGATTCAACAAATACTGAATTAGAAAAACTTTCAGGTATAGAAGATTTTGCAGAAGATCCAGTAGAGTTCAAAACAGAGGCTTATGGTGATGTTGATTCTTATGGTATTGCATTTACACCATTATTCTTATGTATTGGTTTATGGGTTGGTGCTTTAATGTGTTATGTTGTAATTTATTATGACCAAAAACATAGATTTGCAATTTTAGACCATGATTATAAAAATAAATTTTCACAAAATATCGTTTATATTGCAATTGGAGCTGTTCAAGGAATAATTGTTGCAGGATTATTAAAATTAGGTTTAGGTTTTGATGTTCAAAATGTTGGATTATATTATTTTGCAAGTATTTTAATTGGTATAACTTTTGTTAGTATTATTCAATTTTTGATTAGAAACTTTGGTGATGTTGGTAAATTCTTAGCTTTGATAATTCTTGTTTTACAACTAGCTGCTTCTGGTGGTACTTTCCCAGTTGAAACTATTGATAAAGGTTTCCAAGCTGTTACACCTTTCTTACCAATGACATATTCAATTAAATTGTTAAGAGAAATTTTAGTACCTACTGCAACAAACTTTAAATCAAATTACATTATGATTTTATTAGGTATTACAGTTTGTACTTTGGGTATAACATATCTTGTTGATTTCTTTAAAGCAAAAAAAGAAAAAAATGCTGAATCTAATAATTAAATATTATAGTTTTATAACTAGGATGGACGTTCTTAAATAAACAAATTTAAGAACGTCTTCTTTGATTCATGAATTTGTTTATACTTTAATAAAGTCCTTTATTTTATCAAATTTACTATCCCCTATTCCACTTACTTTTTTTATATCATCTACTGAATTAAATTTTCCATTTTCTTTTCTATAATTTATTATTTTTAATGCTGTTGAAGGTCCTATTCCAGGTAATGTTTCTAATTCTGTTTGAGTTGCTGTATTTATGTTGAGTTTTTCATTTTTGTTATTTGTTGAACTTTTTGAATTTTCAATATATGAAGTATTTGTTTTTATTCCTTCTGATTCTTTGCTTACATATGTATTTTCTTGTTTTATGTCGACTTTTATTTCTTTCTTATTGACTTCTTCATTTGTAGGAATATATATTTTAACTCCATCTTCAATTATATATGCTAAATTAATATCTTTAATATTTGCATTTTCTAATAATCCCCCTGCTGCCTCTATTGCATCAGATATTCTGCTATTTTCTTTTATTTCATATATTCCTTCTTTTTTTACTGCTCCTGTTATATATATTACTATATTGTTCTCTTCTTTATCTGTGGTTGCTTTATCCTGTTTTTTTTCTTCATTTGTTATTATATCTTCTAATTCTGTACTATTTTCTATAATTTCTTTTGTATTCGAGAATGCTTTATATGTGACTATTACTGATATTATTATTATTGTTATAATTATAATTATTTTTTTATTTATTTTATGCATTTATTTTCCTCCTTTTTATTGATATTTTTTTGAAAATATTATATATTATGATATGTATTTTTTATTAATAATTTATAAATAGTTTATTCATAATTTAATAAAAATTTTAATTGTAATATTTTAGGAGAGTTATAATGAAATCAAAAAAATTTGTAGTAATATTAATTATGTTAATTTTTATTTTAAATATATCAAAAAGTTATGCAGTATCAGAAGCACCTGAAATATCCTCAGAAAGTGCTGTATTAATAGAGAGTTCTAGTGAAAAAATATTATATTCAAAAAAAGATGACCAAAAAATGTATCCAGCAAGTACGACTAAAATTCTAACAGCAATTTTAACATTAGAAAATTGCCAATTAGATGATATTGTAACAGTACCATATGAAGCAATTTCTATAATTCCTTCTGGTTATTCAGTTGCAGCACTTCAAGCAGGTGAACAACTTACAGTTGAACAATTATTACAAGTAATGATGGTACATTCTGCAAATGATGCAGCAAATGCTCTTGCTTACCATATATCTGGATCACTTGAAGGTTTTGCCAGTCTAATGAATCAAAAAGTTGCTGATTTAGGACTTCAAAATACACATTTTACAAACCCTAGTGGAATGCAAAACGAAAATCATTATACAACAGCTTATGATTTAGCTATAATAATGAAATACTGTATGAAAAATTCAACTTTTAGAAGTTTGGCTGGTTTAAAATCTTGTACAATTCCAGCTACAAATAAATATGAAGAAAGAATTTTTAAGACAACTAATGAATTATTAATTTATGACAATAGAGATGTTAAAAGTAATTATTATTATAAATATGCAATTGCTGGTAAAACTGGGTATACAACAGAAGCTAAAAATTGCCTAGTATCTGTATCTAATAAAGATGGTTTTGAATTAATTTGTGTTGTACTTGGTGCTGGTATTTACCCTAATAATTTAAGTGCTAAATTTATTGATACAAAAACTATTTTTGATTATGGATATAATAATTATGCTATAAGAAGATTAAGAGATAGAAATGCTATTGCAACTCAGACATCTATTTCAAATGGTAGCAAGGAAACCAAAGAACTTGATGTGTTGATTAATGATGATATTACTGCTGTTGTATCACAAGATGATTTAGAAACTGATTTTTCACCTGAAATAATTTTACAAGATAATTTATTTGCTCCTATTGCACAAGGGCAAGTTATTGGAAAAATTGTTTATAATATTGATGGTATTGAATATTCTTCTGATTTAATTGCCTCACACAGTGTTGAAATTTCTAATTTTTCTAAATTATTAATTCAAATTGTTTTAATAATTTTGATTTTATTTTTATTATATAAATTATTATTTGGGACTAATAAGAATAAAAAATATCATAGAAAAAAATATAGATTTTAATATTATTCATAGATTACAATTTACCAGCTTACGACATATAACATATATCATAAGCTAGTGATTGTATCTTTTTTTATAAAAAATTTAAAAATCTTTTCCAATTATAATTGTAACATCTACTAAACTTGTAGAAGATTTATTAGTTGATATATTTCCTGTTCCTAAAACTTGTTTCATATTTTTCAAATCTTCATCACTAGCATTTTTCTTATTTGTAATTATTGTTTTAGCTATTGATGATGTTTTTCCTGTCTTTTTAACTTTATATCCAGCATCTTCTAATAATTTTTTTGCTTCTTCTACTTTGCTATTATCACCACAACCATTTAATAATTCAATTGTTACTTTATCAGATGTCTTTGAATTTGTGCTAATTGTTGTGTTATTAGATGTTGTATTCTTTGTTGATGTACTATTTGAAATAGTATTTTCTTCTACATTTTCTTCTTCTACATCTGAATAAAACATAGATTGTATCAATTCTTTTGTTGCTGTTTTGTCAGCCACAAATATACTAACATTATTTGTATCTTTCATATTAGGTGTTGTTCCTGGAAGTGTTGCTGATGTTATGTTTTCTGTATCAAGTTCAACTGCATATGGAATGTAATCCTTAGCAACTGATAATTCAACATTTGTTTCAACATTTTCATGTGCAATTTCTAGTATTTGTCCTATTTTAAATATATTGCTTGGTTTTAATGTTTGTTTTAATGTTGCAATTATAAAGTCTCTTTGTGTTCTCATTCTTCCAAAGTCATCATTTCCATATTCACTAGGATATGTTGTCATTCCTACACCTTTTATATTATTGCTATGTCTCCATCTTAAAAGTTGTTCTGCTTTATCTCCATTTAATACTTGTTCTCCCGCTTTTAAATCTATATGTAAATCTTGTGTTGGATCATCATATTTCATATCAATTGGTACATTAAATGTTACACCACCAATTGCATCTACTAATTTTATTAGTGCTTCTGTCTTTACTACAACATAATATTTTATATCTAGTCCTGTTAATTCATTTATAGCTGCTAGTGTTTTTTCTGGTGTTCTATTTATATTATATAATGAGTTAATCTTTTGCGATGCTATCGCTTTTTTTGAGTTCTTTCCTGTAAATGTGTCTCTTGGTATTGATAATAAGTTCGCTTTTTGTGTATTTGGATTATATGATGCAACCATTATTGTATCTGTTAGTTCAGAATCTAGGTCTGTACTTACCCCTAATACCAATACTTTTATTTCCTTTAAGTCTTTTTTTGTATTTTCATCATGGCCTACAACTGTTGCAAGCATTCCACTAAGTCCGCCACCATTTCTTATTGTTTTATATGTGAACCATCCTATTCCAATCAATAATAATAACATTATTATTAATAGGATTTTTAAACCTTTTTTTCCTTTTCTTTTCTTATTCTCTCTATATTTTTTATTATCTTTTGCTTTTTGCTTTTTATTCAAAATAATCACTCCTAATTTTTTCATATTTAATATAATAAAATATGTTCCTAATTTTTGTCAAAAATCATGACATTAGTATAACAAATATTTAAAAAAAACGCAATGAATTTGCGTCTTTTTATCTAAAATTTAACAATATTTTCATATAAAATTTTTGTTATAAATGATGCTTGGATTTTTGTGTTTAATGTGCTTTCTGGTTTTATTTTTGTATATACTCCCATTAATAAAACTGCTATACATATTATTAGTAATCCTCTTACTATACCATACGCCATTCCACCCACTTCATTAAATTGTTTTAGTATTGGCAGTTTTGCAATACCATCAATTAAAGATACAACAATACTTAATATTATTTTAACTACAACAAACAATATTATTGCTGTTAATGCATATACAACACCTTTTGCAATATTTTCCGCTTCTCCTGGTAAAATTTCATTTTTTACTTGGTTTGTTACTTGATTTGTTATTTGTGTTGATATTTCATTTGTATTCTCATTTTCTTCTTTTATAAAGTTTGATGCATTTTCTACTATAACGTTTTTGATTTTGTCTTCTATTGGTGTGTTTTTAATTATCGCATTTGCAACTGGTCTATATAAAATCAATGTTAAAATTATTGCAATAATACCAGCAAATAGTTTTGCACCCAATTTTACCAATCCTTTTTTATATCCTAAAAAAGTTGATAAAATTAAAATTGCTATTAAAATTATATCTATTATAATTCCCATATCTATTCCTCCATTATAAATTTATGATTTCTATTTTATCTCTATACACTATTCCTGCAATTGAATTTGATATAACTATACTTGTTATTTCTTGTTCTGCTGTATATCTTTTAACCAGCCATCCACTTGTATTTATAAATTCTACTTCTGCTCCTAAGTTTAATGCTATAATATTCCCAGTAGTATATATTTCTTTTGTTACCAATTCTGCTGTATAAAGTGATGTACTTTTATTGTCTGAATTTATTATATTTACTACTGAGTCTGCTGTAAATAGTCCTGATGATTTTTCTTCTATCGTTATAGATGCATTTGATAATTCTATTGATGCAAATGATATTTTTTTGTCTTTAAATTCTTGTATCGTTTCTACTGTTTCATCTGTTTTAATTTCAGTTATTTTATCTGTATACATACACAATAATTTATTTTTTTCTTGGTATTTTATATTTGTTATCAAATCATTGTTTTCACCTTTGTATTCTTTTTTTATTGTGTTATCTGTATTATTTTTTGCATCATCTATTGACATTACTTTTATGTTTGATTGTATCATTGTTCCTGATGTATCAACCTGTGCTATTGCAAGATATTTATTATCATCAGAAATTGATGTTGATACAACTCTTGTTGATGATATTATTGTTTTAAATAATGAAGTTCCTTGGCTATCAAATAATTCAACAACTGTTTTATATACTGTATCTACTATTGTTACTGCTACATATCCATTTTTATTTACAGTTATTTGTGAAATATTTCCTTCTATTTCCCTTTCCCATAATATGTCCTTGTCTGCAATTAAATATAGTTTTTGCCCTTTCTCTTCTGCTATTGCTGTATATCTATTATTATTGTTGAATATTGGTTTTGATATTTCTATTGTTAGCTCTTTTTCTTTTTTTCCTGTGTTGTCATATATTGAAAAGTTGTTTTTATTTAGTATTCCTATATTTTTATTAAATGCATATATGTTTGAATTATTGTCTTCTTCTATCTCTATACTTGGCAAGTTATTTTGTGTTTTTTCCTTTTGAAATATGTTTTTGTCTATCCATGTTCTTACTTCTTTTTTATTTATGTATAATATTGTTATTGTTATTAGTGCGATTACGATTATTGCTATTATTATTGCTATTATTATTTTTTTCTTATTTACTTTTTTTATTTGCGGTTCTTTCCAATAATCTTTCATAATTATTATTCCTTCCTAAGGTTAAACCTTTTCCTTTGTTTTTGTAACTATGTTATATCAGTTTTTTGTTTTTTTGGCAATATGATTTCGAAGATTTTTATATTATTAATATTCACATTTATCTAATACAATTTTTATTTATCTGTTTTTCTACAACAAATTTGTATTATCTGAACTAAGCCAAAAACGCCCAAAATAGGATACAACAAATTAACCAAATTAGAAAAACCAATACCAGAAAATATAATTGCACTAGCACACATCAAGAAATCAACGGCATCAAAACTTTTTTTACCAATAGCAACATTTTTTAAGAATCCAATTCCCAAAGAAATAGCAGTCGTAAAAATAGAAATCAAAATAATAATTCCATACAATCTTTTTATTCCTGGCCAGATATTACTTATTGCATACACAGCTGGCATCTGTAACTTTTTTATATCAACATCCACATTTATTAAAAATAAAAAAACAATACTTAATAAAACAATCAAAATTATACTAACTATAATTGAAATATATTTTATATTTTTTCTTTTTACTATAAGTTCTTTTATAGAAATCAAAACAGGTATAAGTAAAACACAATTGTAACTAGCATATAAGGCACATGTTATCAACCAATTTTCAAATAAAGTTTCATTTTTTTGAGGAATTAAATAATCACTTATATTCAAAAAATCAATATTTTTAAAATTTACTATTCCGTATAATCAAAACAACTATTATCAAAATTGGAATTAAAATTTCATTTATCTTTACTATCCCATTTATATTTGTTTTGAGTAAAATGCAACACATAACCGCTAATATTGAGCTTCCTATAAAACTATTCAGATTTATTTCTTGTTCTAGGTATGCTCCAAACCCTGCTATCATTATATAAAATGATACTAAAATAAATATATTTATAATTGAATTTATCAATTCTTTTACTTTTTCATTTTTTATAAAATAATCTAAAAATTCTTTATAATTTTTAATCTCATTTTTTTCCACGATTTTAAATGTCTTATATATAGTAATTCCAATAATTATTGAAGATATTGTAATTCCTATCATTCCATTTATTCCATATGAATAGAAGAATATATAAACTTCCTGCCCGTGATGCAAAGCCTGCTCCTATTAGTGTTCCTATTATAACAAAAACTACTTTCAAAATACTCATGAAAAAAGCCCCATATTATTTTATGGGACTTGCTTTATAAATATAACTATTTTTTTCTTCTTCTATTAGCCCAAACTACAATTCCTGCTATAATTATTAATAATGGTACAACTGTAATTATTGCTAATATAATTCTATTTTCCTGTTCTGTTGCTGTATAAGTAACACTTCCTGTACTCTTTCTTACTGTAATATCTTCTTCTCTATCTGATAAATAAGCAATTGAATTCAAAACTAAATCTTTATTTTCTCTGTACGCAATCATTGGTGTTTGTGTTGATTGTGTTAATTGATAATCTGATACAAAATAATTTTCTCCATATATAATCAATTGTGATTTAACTTCTTTTGTATCTGTTTCATCATTTGCTTCTGTTACTATTTTATTAAATTGCGCTCCTACCAAAAATGCTCCTGTTTCTTCTCCATCTTGTGCTTTATCAGAATTATTTTCGAAGTTTGTTCTGAAATATGCGTCTTCACTTGTTTTTATTAATGATGTTTTTGTTGTATTTAAACTTTCTAATTCTTCATCACTAGCAACATTTATTTTTGTTGCATTTATAAATATAACTCCTTCTGAATTATATAATTTATTTGTTGCATCTGAATATTGTATTTCTGGCATTATCAAATCTGGTGAATTTGATACCATTTTACTTGAATCTGTTTCTCTTATAATTCCTATTTCAAATGGTTTTACACCATATAATGCCAATATTTTGTTAACATTTGGTAAATCCAGTTGTTTAGCTATTGCTGCATTTAACCATAAAATATTTCCACCTTTATTTATATATTCTGTTATTGCATTTGTTGCAACATCATCAAAATCTTTTTCTGGTGATGTTATAACTAATGTACTACAATCGTCTGGGACTTTTCCAGTTGATAATATATCTAGTGTTTCAACTTCATTTACTTCATTTTGTAAATACATATTTAAATATTGCATTCCACTTGTTAGTGTAAATGAACTATATCCATTTAAGAAATATACTTTTGGTAATTCCTCAACAGATACTGATCTAATTGCAGCTGTTAATTTTTCTTCTGCAACATTTATAGATTCATATGTTGTTGTATCATGTGTATATAAGTCGCTAGTTGCAAGTACTTTATAGTTATTTCCACATTCTACTATAATTCCTTGGCTTGATGTTTCTATTCCATATTTTTGTACTAAGTCTGGTCTGCTGTCTTGTGTTACCGCTTCTACTTTGATTTTTTCATTTGCTTTTGTATATTGTTTTGCTAAATCAAGAGTAGAATCATCATCAGAGTATCCAACAAAATAAATGTTGATGTCTTTATCTATATCTTTTACTTTTTCTTTACTTTCACTTGTTAATGTGAATAATTTATCTTCTGTTAAATCTATTGGTGTTAAGTCTAATTTTTGCATTAAAACACTTACTCCAATAAAAAATGCTAATATGATTACTACTAATAAAAATGTTTTTGTACTATTTATTAACCATTTTTTCTTTATTGTTTCTATAAATTTATTTGGTTTTTCTGACTTTTCTTTTAAGGCTTTTTTTGCTTTTTTATCTAATTTTTCTGTTGCTTTTTTTGCCTTTTTTTCTTCTTTGCTCATTTTTTCAGTCTTTTTATCTTCTTTCACTTTTTATCCTCCTTCTTATTTTACACTTTTTCTTCTTTGCATTGCTGTTATTGTTAATAATAAACATGTTATTGTAAATGTTAAAAATGTAACTGTGTCTCCTATGTCAATTTGTCCTTGTGTATATTTATAAAACATATTTATGAAAGAAAAACTTTCTAAACTTGAATTAAATTCTGGTAAAACCCAAGTTATAATGAAAAATCCTATTGAGATTATTCCTGCTATTATTTGATTTTCTGTTAAACTTGATGTTAACATTCCAAATGATATATATGACATTATGAATAATAAGAATCCTAACAATGTTGCAAATGTTGTTGTTAATTTTGGCATTCCATAATGGCATAAGATTCCAAAGTACATAAATGTGCATAATTCAGTAATTACTACTATTAATAATGCTGCTATAAATTTTCCTAATACTATTTTTGTTATACTTATAGGTGATGTTAGCAATATTTGTTCAGTTCCAGTTTTTCTCTCTTCTGAAAATGACCTCATTGTTAATAATGGTATAATAAATGCTAAAACTAATATTGTTGGTAAAGTATAATATATATACTCAAAATTTACATTTCCATATCCTAATACACTAAAATAGAAAGATATACTAAATGCTATTAAAAATACTCCAATAAATATGTAACCAATTGGTGTGTAAAAATATGATTTAAATTCTTTTTTGATAACTGCCCACATTATTTTTCTCCTCCTTCTATCAACTTCATAAATGCATCTTCTAGTGTTGTGTCTGCTTTTTTCATTTCAAATATTGTGATATTCTCTTTTGCAAATTCATTAAACACTATTTTTCTTAAATCAACGTCTTTATCTGATTCTAGTACATATTGTTTTGTACCATCTTCATTTTCTTTAATTAGTTTGATATTTTTGATTTCTGGTATTTTTTCTTTTATTATTTCTATTTTGTTTTCTGTATCTTCTACTGTTACATATGTTGCATTATTTGTTGATACTTTCTTTTCTAGGTTTTCTGGTGTGTCTATTGCAACTATTTTTCCTTTATTTATTATTATTACTTTATTGCATATTTGACTTACTTCTGATAGTATGTGTGAGCTTAATATTATAGTGTGTGTTTTTCCTAGTTCTTTAATTAGTGCTCTTATTTCTGTTATTTGTTTTGGGTCTAATCCTACTGTTGGTTCATCTAATATAAGGATTTTTGGTTCTCCTACTAATGCTCCTGCCATGCTTACTCTTTGTTTGTATCCTCTTGATAGGTTACGTGTTAGCTTCTTTTCTACCTCTTTTAGTCCTGTTTGTTCAATAATTTTTTCTACTTTTTCTTTTCTTGTTTTTCTGTCTACTTTTTTAAGTTCTGCCATATATGTTACAAATTCTTTTACTGTTAGGTCTGAATATAATGGGACTCCTTCTGGCATGTATCCTATTTGTGCTTTTGCTTTTTTTGATTTTTTTGATATGTCGTATCCTTCTATGCTTATTTCTCCTTCTGTTGGTTCGATATACCCTGTTATCATGTTCATTGTTGTACTTTTTCCTGCTCCGTTTGGTCCAAGTAGTCCTATTATTTCTCCTTCTTCTATTTTGAAGCTGATATTGTCTACGGCTGTGAAGCTTCCGTATTTTTTTGTGATGTTTTTTACTTCAATCACGTGATATTCCTCCTTACATTTTATTTTCCGTAAGACTTTTGTCTTGCTTTTGTTGTTTCTATAATATCATTTTGATTTTTTCTTGTAAAGTTTTTCACAAAGAATTCACATTACGGAAATAGATTATTCAGAAATTTTTTTAATTTTTTTGTATTTTTTGTAACTTTTTCATTGACATTATTATTTTTTTGTGTTATTATAATTATTGTTCAAACGTTATGGGTCAATAGCTCAGTTGGATAGAGCACAC
>FR901868.1:0-6700 GCA_000438255.1 Clostridium sp. CAG:389 | reverse complement strand
GCACACGCCTTCTAAGCGTGGGGTCGGGGGTTCGAATCCCTCTTGGCCCACCATAAAAACAAGGAAACTTGTTTTTATTTTTTAACTTTAATACAAACATAAGTTTTAATATATAAAAATACAGACTTCCATATCTCTATGAAAATCTGTATTTTTTCCTTGTTACAACATGATTTGAAGAAATTATCATTCTACTGGTTATGTTCCTCAATATAGTAGAAAGATTTGGACAATCGCTTTATTCTGATAGCATCTTTGCTTGCTATCACGCATTCATTGCCTATTGAAAGATTTTTCACAATTCCTATTGTATGTCTTGGCAGTCCCCGAGACTCATAGAAATCATACAAAACCTCTAATTGGAATATCTTATCATACTCACTTCCAATAAATTTTTGTTCTTTTTCTAACTCTAAGAGCTGCTTGCCATTATTTTCTATCGACATGTAGCCTCTTCCATCAAATAAGAACTCCCGCTCATCCTGTTTAATTCTTCTAATGCATTTGTCCATTAATATTTCCTCCTTATATATTAATTTGCAATGGTATTATATAAAATTTTACATAAGATTTCAATACCTAATATTAATTTTATTATTTATTATAATTATTTTTTCAGAATTGGGTATAACTAATAGTGTTATACTATACTTCAATATTTTTATATTTTTTGTCTAAAACTTCCTTTTTTTTAGAATTTTTGTATATTTATTGTTCATATTACCAATTGGTTTAATTCCCTCAAACGCCTTGCTATACTTATATATAAGGTTGTTAATAATATGGAGGTATGAAAATGAAATCTTTAAAAAAACAAGATATTGATAAAGTACTTGGTGAAGTATTTAAAGAATACAGAATAAAAAATAATTTAACACAAGAAAAAATCGCAGAAAAATTAGGAATTTCTGTTAAATATATTTCAAGAATAGAGAATGGAACTGGTGGAGTTAAAGTTGAAACTCTTGTTAACTATATGAATATTTTGGGTATTTCTCCTAATGTAATATTTGAAAAATTAATAATTCACAAAGATTTAAAAACTCAAATGAAATTATCAAAAAAAGCTAGTGAATTATCTGATGAAAAACTTGATTTTATTATTTCAGTAATTGATTTATTAGAAAACATTTAAATTTTAGGGATTGAAGGCATACTTGTCTCTCAATCCCTATTTTTTTATTCTTTCCAGAATGCTTTATATGTTTCAAAAGCAGAATATATATCAAATTTACTTGTAACCTCATATGGTGCGTGCATTGAAAGTACTGGAACTCCGCAATCAATTACATCTGTTCCCTTATTTGCTAATATATAAGCAATAGTTCCTCCACCGCCTATATCAACTTTTCCAAGTTCTGCTATTTGATATCTTATATCATTTTTTTCTAATACATTTCTAACCCATGCTACATATTCAGCATTTGCATCTGATGCTCCTGATTTCCCTCTTGCACCAGTGTATTTATTAAGGCTAATTCCTTTTCCCATAAATCCTGCATTTAATTTATCTGATACTGATGCATAAATTGGATCAAATCCAGCATCTACATCTGATGACAACATTTTTGAGAAGCAGAATACTTTGTCTAATAAATTTGGTCTATTTACTCCTAATTTATTCAACATTTCTGATACAAAGAAATCAAACATATGTGATTCCATTCCTGTATTTCCCATACTTCCTATTTCTTCTTTATCTGATAAAATACATACTGCTGTATTTTTCACATTTTCTAATGTCATCATTGCTGCAAGTGATGTATATGCACATACTTTATCATCTTGACCATATGCTGCAACTAAACCTGCATCAAAGCCTAAACTTCTTGCTTTAAATGCTGGTATTATTTCTAATTCTGAGCTTTGTAGATCAGCTTCTACTATTCCATATTTTTGATTTAATATATTTAGTATATTTAGTTTTACTTTTTCTTTTGCTTCTTCACCTTGATATGGAATACTTCCAACTAAAACGTTTAGATCTTCCCCATCTATTCCGTTTTTTAGCTTTTTTTCCATTTGTTCTTGTGCTAAATGTGGCAATAAATCTGTTATTGTAAATATTGGATCATTTTCATCTTCTCCTATATTTACTGTCATTTTTTCGCCATTTGGTTTAACGATTACTCCATGGATGCTTAATGGAATTGTTGTCCATTGATATTTTTTAATTCCTCCATAATAATGTGTTTTGAAATATGCTAATTCTGTATCTTCATATAGTGGATTTGGTTTTAAATCTAGTCTTGGTGAGTCAACATGTGAACCAATAATGTGAACTCCATTTTCTATATTTTCTGTTCCTATTATTGCTAGATACATACTTTTTCCTCTGTTGATAAAGTATATTTTATCACCTGGTTGTAACTTTTCAAATTCTGCTATGTCTTTGTATCCGTTTTCTTGTGCCATTTTTGTTGCTTCTACTATAAATTCTCTTTCTGTTTTTGCTTTATTCAAAAAATTCATGTAGTCTTTTGCAAAGTTGAATATTGCTTCTTTTTTTCTTGTGTCTACTGTGTTCCATCCGTTTTCTTTTTTGTGAAATAGTTTTTCTTCTAAATTTTCTCCCATTTTTATCCTCCTTTGTTTGACTGCTTTTCAGTCTTAAATATTTTTTTTAGTATATCACTTTAATTTTTATTTTTCCACTTTTTTTCGTATTTATTATTTTTTTTAGTAAATACTATTTATGATTTACAATATTTTATTGTTTTATAACTCACATTTTTAATAATTAATAATTTATTATTTTATATATATTGTAGACAAATAGATTTAAAAGGAGAAATTTTATGAATTCTTTATGGTTAAGTGAAAATAAAAATGATAAATTCGAAAGTTTATCAAATAATATAGAAACTGATGTATGCATAATAGGAGCTGGAATTTTTGGAATGACATGTGGATATTATTTATCAAAAGCCGGTCTAAAAGTTACAATTGTTGAAAAAGACGAAATCGGACACAAAACTACTGGACATACAACTGCAAAAATAACTTCACAACATGGACTTTTTTATACTTATTTAGTTGATACTTATGGTGAAAGCTTTGCAAAAGATTATTTATCAGCAAATCAAGATGCAATTGAAAACATAAAAAATATTATAAATAATGAAAAAATAAATTGTGATTTTGAAAGACAATCAAGCTTTGTATTTACAACAAATCCATCAGAAGTATCACAAATAAAAAAAGAAGTTGATATTCTTAATTCCTTAGGTTTCCCCGCAAATTTTGTTACTAAAACTGGTTTACCTTTTGAAATTGCAGGTGCAGTTCAATTTCAAAATCAGGCTCAATTTAATCCCATAAAATATCTAAATGGTCTCGCAAATTCAATTACAAAAAATCATGGTGAAATATATACAAACACTACTGTTTATGATGTAAAGCATTCTGATGATATGTTCTATACATTTACTCCAAATGGAGTTATAAGTTCTAAATATGTTATACTTGCATCACATTATCCATTTATAAATTTTCCTGGAATATACTTTTTTAAAATGTATCAATCATCTTCTTACGTTATTGGTATTGACACTAAAAAGACTTTAAATAATGGTATGTATATAACAGCCTCATCACCAACTTATTCTTTTAGAACTGCAAATTATAATGGGAGAAAAATTCTTTTGATTTGTGGAAGTGATCACAAGACTGGTACTCCTTTATCTTATGAAGATACTTATGGTGCTTTGGAAAATTACGCAAAACAATTGTATCCAAATTGCGAAATTCTTTTTAGATGGGATACTCGTGATTGCATTACTCTTGATAAAATTCCTTATATTGGACGTTTTTCTAATACAATGGACAATATTTATGTTGGTACTGGTTTTAATAAATGGGGAATGACTTCTTCTAATGTTGCTGCAAATATTGTTTGTGATATGATTTGGGGAAGAAAAAACGAATATGCTTATGTTTTTGACTCTACTCGCGTTCACCCTATAAAAAATAGGACAGAAATTAAAAATATGATTACAGAATCTGTTAATTCTCTTGCTTTAAATAAGTTCAAAGATTCTGATATTGATTTTGACGAAATCCCTATTAATTCTGGCGGAATTATTGATGTTAATAATCAAAAAGTTGGTATTTATAAGGATACGTCTCGGTAATATTTTTGCTGTTAAACCTGTTTGTACTCACCTTGGTTGTTTGCTTTCTTGGAATGATTCTGATAAGACTTGGGATTGTCCTTGTCATGGTTCTAGATTCAATTTTATGGGCCAAAATATTTATGACCCGGCTTTTGAGAATTTGGAAATTTTTGATTTGGGATTGTAACTGCTTAACCATGTGGATGTTCTTAAATTGGTTCAATAATTTTTTGAGTTTTTTTGAGTTTTTTATTGACTTATTTGCTTGGTTTTGCTACAATTTCTTTAAATTCATATATTTATATTATTATTTATTGAACTAGATTTCTTCGTTGTTGATTAATCTAGTTCTTTTTTTTGTATATAAATTCTTTTAAAATTAGAATTGTAAAACTTATGCAAAAAAAGAAATTACCTATTTTTAGGTAATTTCTTGCACTAAGATTAATTAAATGGTCGAGGTGACAGGGATCGAACCTGCGACCTCATGGTCCCAAACCACGCGCGCTACCAACTGCGCTACACCTCGAAATATCTATTTCGCCTAGCGCTTATATATAATAGCACACTTTTTTATGTTTTGCAAGTTTTTTATAAAAATTTTTTCAAAAAAGTGTTGTAGTCCATTTTACCATTCCTAGTTTTAACGGAAGCCGCCTCCGCCACCTCCGCCGCCGAAGGAACCTCCTCCTCCGCCACCAGAAGAAAATCCTCCTCCTCCTGATGAGTAATTTTCTGCTCTTGATTTTGCTGTCGTCGCATATGAAACGCCCCTTGAAGCCCAGCTATTTATAAGTATTATATTATCATAACTATCAAAATTTGACTGTTTAATTATTTCCGGATATAAATCTTTAAATTCTTTTGCAACTTCTTTTGCAATCCCCATTAATTGAGCAAACATCAAATACTCTTCAAATACTGTAATCTCTATTGCTTCCCTATCTTTTATAAGAGTATATTCTTTTAAGTATTTCTTTAATCCAGCTAATTCTATTGCTTCTTGTCTTAGCTCAGGCGTTACAATATATTCTTTTGTTTTTAATATTTTAAAGTGAGTCTTTTCTTCATACTTAATTAAGCCTTCATCTACTAATTTATCCTTTTGATCTTCTAGTACTTCGTCAAACCAATGTAATAGTTTAGAATATTTGTTATTAGCCCATTTTTCTAATTCTTTACTTTCAAGTACACCATCTTTACTAGCTTCATATAACATTTCAAATATTTCTTTTTCTAATCTATTAGTTATTTTTCCTTGATCAGCCTCTTTTAATATTATTACAATATCTTCTTTCTTAAATATTTTATTTTTTCCTCTTTGTTCTATCCTTACAAAAGTTTCATGCATCCACTTTAATATTATTGCTCCTAACAAATCTGTTTTATTCCTTAATATTCCATAAATGTACCCAATATAATATGCTCTAAATATATCCTTTTTACATGGGATATCTCTAAAATATTCGACTTTTTTTGTTTTTACTTTTCCATCTTTTCCTAACTTTAATTTTTCTTTTTCCAAACTTTGCTTTATTAATAATATTATTATAAAGAAGATTATTAGCATCTGAAATATTGCTATAAGTACTCCTATAACGTTTGCTAATACGGAATTAGATTTTTCATTATACTTTTTTGATCCTTCTTCTGCCATATCATGATAATATTCAAAATCATGTTTTATTGAATTTGATGTATTAAATGTATTTTTTGGAAATTGGACTAATATTGTCATATACTCACTACTAGCTAAACTTGAATCTGATTGCATTTCAATATATCCATCATATACATATGCTGTTCCACCATAATTTCCATATCCCCAAACTCCAACTGTATCTGGTATTTTTGATGTTGTATGTATTTTTATATATGCATTTCCTATTGTGTTTGAAAAATCTTTTGGTATCAGTGTCCAATATACCATTTGTGAATCTGTTAAGTCTGCTACAAAGTTTGTTATTGTATATTTTACTGTATATTTATGGCTTCCATATTTGCTTATCCCCCAGCACAATTCGACTCCGTTTGAAATTTTGTTTATTCCACATTTATTTGCTTTGCTTTCTAATGTTCCTGATGTTGTCCAGCTTGATAATGTTTCATATTTTGTTCCATTGTCTGATACAGATAAGCCTTTTATTTCTGATTTTCCTAAATTGTAATATGGATGATATACTTCTGTTCCTTGATTTGTGCTACAAGTCCATATTTCTGTAACTGTTGCATCTCCATTATTATCTATGTAAATGTCCATTGATATTTTGCTGATGCTATTTGCTTTTACATTTTTACTTAATCCTAATATTATTATGCTTAGTAAAAATATTGAAAATATTTTTAATATTTTTTTCATTTTTTGTTCCCCCATTTATTTTTTATATTATTTCATATTTATTGTTTTAAGACAATATTTTTTTATAATTTTAATAAATTTTTTAAAATGTCTTGAAAATTCTATTAAAATTCTTTATAATATAGTGTATGCACCAGTAGCTTAGTTGGATAGAGTGTTCGGCTACGAACCAAGTATGCAATTGGTTGCAAAACCGTTGAAATATGGGAAGTTCGGGAGTTGGTTT
>FR901867.1 GCA_000438255.1 Clostridium sp. CAG:389 | reverse complement strand
TTTTGAATGTAGTGAAAAGGTTCAATTTCCAAAAACATATAATACAACGGCACTACCAAAAGAATCTTACTAAAAATATTAAAATAATTGAAACTATTTATAAAAGCAAAATACTCTAATAGATATCAAACGTTTGAAATGGAGGACACAAATAATGGAAGAGTTAATAGAAAAAGCAAAAAAAGGAGATAAGCAAGCATTTACACGGACTAATACTAGAAATACAAAGTGAATTATACAAAATTGCAAAAACAAGACTATATAATGAAGATGATATAAATGAAGCAGTACAAGAAACAATGATAGAAACATATAGAAATATAAAAAAATTAAAATATAATCAATATTTTAAAACATGGATAATCAAAATACTTATAAACAAATGTAATAAGCAATACCGAAAAAACAAAAAAGAAAATATATCATATGAACAAAATAATCTTGAAAATCAAATTAAAGAAAATGAGATTAAAACAGATTTGGATTTTTATATTCTTATTTCAAAATTAGAATATGAAGAAAGAATAATAATCACGTTGTACTATCTAGAAAAATATACAACAAAAGAAATTGCAAAAATCCTACATAAAAACGAAAATACCATAAAAACAAAATTATCAAGAGGAAAAAAGAAAATAAAAAGATATTTAGAGGAGGAAAATTAGAATGGATGATATTGATGAGAAAATAATAAAAAAAATAAATACTAATCAAAATGTTCCAGTAGGTTTTACACAATCTATTCAGAAAGCATTATATAAAGATGTAAAAATAAAAAATAAAGTAGTTGAATTTACAAAAATTTTAGCGACAGCATGTACTACAATTGCAATAGCAGGAGGAGTAAGCTTTGCAGGATATGGATTGTATCAAAAAATATGGAAAGACCCGGAAAGAATTAGTATAGAACAAGCTAAACAACAATTAGATGAAGAAAGTCAAATACAAAATATAACAGAAGAGCAAGCAAAGGAAATAGCAGAACAAAAATTAAAGGAAATAGGCTTTACAGATGAAATAATAGTTGAAACAACAGATGTACCTGATCAAAACAAATTATTAACATCATATTGTTTTAGAACAAACAATAAATGGATAATATCAGTAAATGCAAAAACAGCAAAATTTGAAAGCTTGATTTTTGGAGATTATAATAAAAAATGGGAAAATTATACGATTACTAGAAAAGAAGCAATAGAAGTGGCAAAGGATTTTTATAATAAATTTGGATATAAAGAAGGAGATTATCAATTAGTTTCATTACGTGCAAATGATTTAAAAGGAGAAGGAAATGGTAATACGGGTTTTAAATTTTTTGCAACATTTAGTAAAGTTTATGACGGATTAGCTAATAGCTATGAATCAGTAGAAATAGATTTTTTAGCAAAAGATAAAAAATTATATAATTATACTGTTAGAGATAACAAATTTGAAAATAATCCGATTGAGATAACAAAAGAACAAGCGATAGAAATTGCAAAAAATGAAGATAGAAAAGTTGAAACTAAGGATATTATTGGGGTAAGTGCTGAACTTAGAATTGAGAAAATGAATGCTGAGGCTTATGCAAGATTAAAATATACAGATGATTATTATAAACCTATGATGCAAACAGAGGTACCTGATAATGAAAGTTACTTATATAAAACTGATGATAGAGTAAGAAGAGTTTGGATTGTTGTTTTGAAATATGGAGTACAAAATGATGAAAATAAAAGTGAGTTTGAAAATTTGGCGGAAAGAACCCAAAAAGGTCAATTTAGTTATTTTGTGGATTGCACAACTGGTGAAATAATAGGTGGTTCAACGAGTGATTATTTGGTGTGGGATAATAAGTGGTCAAAATATTATGCAGTAGAATAAAATTGTAACATTTTATGAAATTAACTTGGAATAATGATTAAAAAGTATTGATAAAAAGTTTGAAAAAGTGTAAAATGTTTTTGGACAAAACATAAATAAAGAGAGTGAAAAAATGGAAGAAAAAGTAGATATATTATTAACAACATATAATACAAAAATTGAATATTTAAAAATGCAAATAGATAGTATATTACAGCAAACATACAAAAATTTTACACTAATAATATCAGATGATTGTTCTACAAACGAAGAAGTTAGAGAAATATTAAAAGAATATGAACAAAAAGACAACAGAATACAATTATACTTTCAACCCCAAAATTTAGGATACACAAAAAACTTTGAATTTGTACTAACAAAATCAACAGCTGGATACATTGCATTTTCTGACCATGATGACATATGGTATCCAAATAAAATAGAAGAAAGTTTAAAAATATTAAAAGAAAAAAATGTGGATTTAGTATATTGTGATGCAAAACAAATTGATGAAAATGGAAAAATATTGCATGAAAGTTATTTAAGATATAAAAATATGCCAATATTAAATGAAAAATATAAAAAAGATATTTTACCATTTTCAAGACATATAGCAATAGGATGTAGCCAATTACTTACAAAACAGGTAAGAAACTTGATGATTCCGTTTTCCAAAAACACAATAGCACATGATTGGCATTCATTATATATAGCAAACAAATTAAAAGGTGTATATTGTATAGACAAACCATTATTTGAATATAGACTTCATGGAAATAATGCATTTGGAGGCAGAAACTTTAAACAAAATATAAAAATATGGAAAGAAAAAAATGGAAATACTTATAAATCATATTTAAAATATAGATATAGGGCAATTACAGAAACATATCTTGCAGGTGTTTTAATGTGTAAAGACTATAATTCAGAACAAAATAAAGAGGAAGAAGATGTTATAAAATATTTTGAGAATGCCCAAAAAGCAAAAATACTGTATTTACCAATCCATAAATATTTTAAATATTTATATTTTAAAGGAATGAAAAAAAGAAAATATAAAGAAATAATAATTTTACATTTTCCGTTAATAGGATATATTGTTTTTAAAATGTCATTTTAGAGATGTATATTTTGGACATTATAACAAAAATACATTAAAAATTTATCTAAAAATGAAACTTTTTGATAAGTTGTTGGTATTTATGTATAGTTTTATATAAAACACTAAATTATAATTAGTATAATTTTAAAGGGGGAAAACAAATGAAAATTTTAAAGGATGAAAAAATTTTAAAAATAGTATTAATACTTACTTTATCAGTAGCTCTTGTATTAGGATGCATGGGAAATCAAAATGTAGTAAGAGCTGAAAAAAATAATCAGATAACAGAGACACAGAAAACAAAAAATACTGCTACGAAAACACCAGTAGTAGCATATAATACTCATATTCAAAATGAAGGATGGGAAAAAGATTTTTCAAAAACTAATGGTGAAACAGCCGGAACTTCTGGAAAAAGTTTAAGACTAGAAGCTATAAAAATAAAATTAGAAAATTTAGAAAATACATCAATTAGATATCAAACACATGTACAAGATATAGGATGGCAAGACTGGAAAAAAGATGGAGAAATGTCAGGAACATCAGGAAAAGCTTTAAGACTTGAAGGAATTAAGATAGAATTACAAAATACAGAAAAATATAGTGTTATGTATAGAGTACATGTACAAGACATAGGATGGCAAGAATGGAAGACAGATGGAGAAATTGCAGGAACAACTGGGAAATCTTTAAGATTAGAAGCTATACAAATAAAAATCATAGATAAAGTTGAAAAAGGAATAATATGTATAGACACACTTATAAATGATACATATTATAATCAAGAAAAAATAGCAATATCAGGATGGAAGATGGCAAATATATCAAATACAAAAATAAAAGTAACATTAGATAATAATCAAAATATAGAAAATATAAATTATACACAAAGACAGGATGTATTAAATGCAATAAAAGGATATGGAACTCAAAAAGAAAACCCAAACCCAGGATTTAATTTTGAAGTAAAATTAAGTGATTTAAAAGTTGGAAAATACATATTAAAAATAGCAATAGTTGATGAAAATGAAAAAGAAATAGAATCATATACAAAAGACTTTACAATAGATAGAGATGTGCATATAAAATATAGTACACATATACAGGATATAGGATGGCAAGATTGGAAAAGTGATGCAAAAACTGCTGGAACATCAGGAAAATCACTAAGACTTGAAGGTATAAAAATAGAAACAATTAATTTGCCAAAAGGAGTAACATTAAGATATCAAACACATATACAAAATATAGGATGGCAAGGATGGAAAAATGCAGGAGAACTTGCTGGAACATCAGGAAAATCTTTAAGACTTGAAGGAATAAGAATAAAATTAGAAGGAACAACAGAATATTCTGTTATGTATAGAACACATGTCCAAAATATAGGATGGCAAGATTGGTGCTATGACGGAGAAACATCAGGAACATTTGATGAATCATTAAGATTAGAAGCAATAGAAATAAAAATAGTACCAAAAATAAAAAAATCACAAACAACTATATATATTGATAATCCAACAAATCAAATTGAAAATATAAATCAAAATATAAAAGGCTGGATAATGACAACAGAAGAGAATACAACAACAAAAATATTGCTTGATGATAAAGAGTTAGATGAAAGTAAATTAAAGAGAACACAAAGAACAGATGTAATAAATTCTGTAAAAGGATATGGAAATGAAAACATCTATAATAAAACACCTGGATTTGAAATAGAAGTTGATTTTTCAAAATATTCATTAGGAAAACATACACTTGTAGTACAAGTATTAAAAGATGATAAAATATTAGAAAAAACCACAAAAGAATTTACTATTAGAAAGCAAATTCAATATACTACTGGAACATATGGAATAACAGGATTAAAAGCAAAAGGCGATAGTAGAGGTAGAGATTTAAAATATTATAAATATGGTAGTGGAACAAATGTGTTTTTTGCAACATTTGCAATACATGGATTTGAGGACATTTGGGCAAAAGATGGTCAAGAATTAGTAACAATTGCAAATGACTTCTATCAAAAATTAATAAGTGATAAAGACTTTGATTTAGCAGAAAAGTGGACAATTTATATATTCCCAGGTGTAAATTTGGATGGATTAAATTATGGAAGTACAAATAATGGACCAGGTAGAACAACTTTATTTAGCCAAGCTCCAAATAATAAAGGAATAGATATGAACAGATGCTGGCAAGTAGGAAGTTATTATACAAGATATACTGATAATAGAAATTATAATGGAACATCAGGATTCCAAGCATATGAATCACAATATTTAAGAGATTTTCTATTAAAACATAAATCACAAAATGGTCAAACAATGTTAGTTGACTTACATGGATGGACAACGCAAGTAATAGGCGATAGAGATATATGTTCATATTATTCAAAACAATTCCCAGAAAATGATAGATCAGCAGTTGGAAGATATGGAAATGGATATTTAATAAACTGGGCAAGAAATTCATTAGGATCAACATCAAAAGCAGCAAAATCTGCATTAATTGAATTACCAAGTGCAGGAATTAATGGACATCAATCTGTGTTAAATCATAATTATTCAAATAGGTATATACAAGCAACATTAGATATGTTAAAAAATATTTAGAGGATACAAAGTATGAAGAAAAAAATATTAATAATTATAAGTGTTTTAATAATCTTAATAATAGTTGGATTGCTATTTATTGGTAGTTTAAATAAACAATTTGAAGTATATAATAATATTGAAACAAATAATATATATACAGAATTAGATAAAAATGAAGTTCAATATCAAGAAAATACAACAGTTGAAGATTTAAAAAAGCAAACAAGTATTACTGGTGATGACGAAATATATGAAATTCAAAAAGAATATGATGGGAGAAAAGTTTTAACAGTAAAGGCAAGTATAAAATATAAGGTTGCATTTGCTGGAATGATAAAGAATTCGGCTCCTAAATATGATGAGTTAGATAATGTTTTGAAACAGAATTTGCCTAAATATGCGGGAATTTGGATAGAAAAGGGTAGTAGAGATAAATTGCTAAAAATATTTAATGATAGCAAATTTGTAAATTCTAAGTATTATATTGATGAAGATGGATATTTGAAGATTTCTAGTAAAAATTCTCAAACTGATTATGATAAAAGTATAGATAAAGTTATTAATGGCGATAAACAGTTTATATTAGATTTGTCAAGTGTTTGCTATATTGTTGATGAGGTTACAGGGGAGATTTTGGATTATAATTTTGAAAATATGGATAAATATCAGACTTATGAATATTTTGAAGATGATGAAAAATGTATTGTTTTTATAAATCAGAACACTAATGGACAGTTGTCTGATTCTGAAATATTTGAGAGTATTGTAAAAGTATTA
>FR901866.1 GCA_000438255.1 Clostridium sp. CAG:389 | reverse complement strand
AACGGTTCAATTTTTAAAAACATATAGGTCAACAACGCCATAATTTTTTTACTTAACGTTAATTTTGAAATAATAAGTTATAAAATTTATAAAAATATCAAATCACAAAAATAGTAGCAAAAATTTCCTGTTTATTTTTTTCAAATTTGCAAATGATAGTATTAGAAAAAGCAAATGTTTTTTTCTAGAAAATGTAGATTTGCAGGAGGTGAATTCAAATGGCAAACAATTCAAATAAAAAATTAGTTCCAGAAGCTATGACAGCTTTAGACAAATTCAAATATGAAGTTGCTAGTGAAGTTGGTGTTAATTTAAAAGACGGATACAACGGTGATATATCTGCTAGAGATGCTGGTAGAATAGGTGGTAACATGGTTAAAAAAATGATTCAACAAGTTGAAAACGGAATGAAATAGTTTTGTTTTTAAATAGTATCATTTTTTGATAGACTGACAGAAATTTTTTCTTAATGATTGAAGGTAGAAAGTTATATTTTGCTTTTATAGTTTTTATAGATTACTTATAAAATAGAAAAAGGCAGGATATGATTTCCTGCCTTTTTTATTTTTTATATTCTTGATATATTTCATTTATATCATCTTTTTCATATGTTTGTTGTATTTTTTCTATTTCTCTTTGTTGTGCTTGTGCTTTATAATTTGTATTTACATATAAAGCTGCAACTACAATAGTAAAAAATATCATACTTGTTAGAACAAATAAAGTTATTGAACCTTTTTGTTCGCGTATTCTTTTTTTTAATTTCATAATTAATCACCTTTTTATTACGCTTAGTAATGTGCTAATTATGCTTCTGGTTCTACTAATCCGTAATTTTTTCCATCTTTTAATTTATGTATAACATTTACTTTTCCTGTTTCTACATTTATAAAAGCTAAGAAATTATGTGTTGGATGTGCTTGTAATTCTAATACAGCATCTTCTGGTGTTATTGGTTTAATTTCATAATAAGATGTTTTTATTATTTCATTTGATATTTCAGCAACATGATCTGTTGCAACTTCCATGTTTTTGATGCTTGCATCTTTCATCATTTTTTCTTTTTTTGTTTTTGCTTTTCTAATTTGTCCTTCTAGTATGTCTATGTCTTTATCAATAGAGGCATACATGTCTTTGTCTTCTGTAACAGCTCTGTATTTTTCTCCATTTGCTATTATGCAGATTTCTGCTGTTTGTTCATTTTTTTCTGTTTTTAAAGTAACATCTGCTTCGGCATCTTCAAAATATTTGTCGATTCTGTCTAATTTTTTTTCAACATAATCGTTTATTGCTTCTGTTATCTTTAGTTCTTTTCCTATAATTTTTATTTTCATAAAAATCGCTCCCTTCTTTTTTACTTTTGCCTACCTTCATTATATAAGTTCTTTTTATTTTTTGCAAGTGTTTTTGATTAAAAAATTATCACCCCACTGTAACCATTTAAAGCCACACATTGTTATATTCAGAAAATCATAAAGTATTTCAATATACAGATGTTTTAAAATAATTCTTCTAATTTGTACTCTTTTTCTAATTTTTCATTAAAATATATTTTACTAATTAGTTCAAATTCTCGTAAACTATCATCTTTTAAGCTAAATGAATACAATTTTTTAGGAGGTGCTGAAATTGTATATAAAATAGCACTTTTTGTGCTTTCACTCATTTCTAATGAAGACTTGTCCTGCTTACCACAAGTTTCACATTTAAATCCATTATCTCTTATCGAAAATTTAGTTAATTCATTTTCATCTTTGCAACTTACACATTTTGTGACTCTTGGCATAAATCCCAAAATACATAACAATCTCAATTTAAATACACTTAATACAAAATCTTTATCTTTATCAGTTTCTGATATTGTATAAAGTGTATTTAAAAATAATTGTAAAATCTTATAACAGTTTTCATTCTCTTCTGTTATATCTTGAATTATTTTATTTATATGTATTGCATATTTGAGCTTGTCTAAATCTGTTCGTAAATTATAAAAAATTTCTATTGTTTCACATGAGTTTATGTGATATGTATTTGTTCCTTTATACATCATATATTCACCAAAGCAAAATAATTGAGTACCTGCCAAAAGAGCACTTTGTGGTCTTCGTGCTCCTTTGGCTACACAGGATATTTTTCCATAATTTGGTGTCAATATTGTAAGCATTTTGTCATAATCCCCCATATTATTTTCTGCAATTACTATTCCATTTACTTTTACATTTGCCATCTGTTACTTTAAGTTAAAATATTATTTTTGTACAATACTATTAGTTCTATTATACTTATAATTTATATATTTTAACTTAACCCCCTTTTTATAATTGTATATTTTGATTATTTATATTTTCTGTATTTTGTACATTCATATTTGTTATTTTTTGTATTTCTTGTATTTCTTGAATTCCTTTTTCTGCATTTTGAATTTGCTTATATTCTAAAAATGTATTAATATCTCCTGTATTTTTGAATGCATCCCATGCTATTTTTTTAATCATGTGCTTCATCTCCATTCTTAAAGGTTTTCCTTTAATTTATCTTTTGCATTTTTGTAAAATTTATACTAATATCATTTTTATATAATGATATTTCAATAAATCCTATATATTTGACTTATTATTTTAGTTTAAATTTGCTAACTATTGAATCATTATCTAGCCAATCATTTTTAACTTTTACCCATGTTTTTAAGTTAACTTTAAGTCCAAAATTTTGCTCCATATCAATTCTTGCGGCTCTTCCTATTCTTTTTAGCATATCACCATTTTTTCCTATAATTATTCCTTTATGAGATTCTCTTAGACAATAAATTGTTGCTTCAATATCATATATATCTTCACCTTGTTTGTTTTGTCTTAAATTCATCTTTTCAACTTCAACATAAATTCCATGTGGAACTTCATCTTGCAATAATTTCAATGCTTTTTCTCTTATAGTTTCCTCTGCTAATTGTCTTAGAGTTTGATCTGTATATTCCTCTATATCATAATATGCAGGTCCTGGTTTTAAGTTCTTTTCTATTTCATCTAAAATAATATCTCTATATTTTTCTTGATATGCAGAGATTGGTATAACTGCTGTAAAATTGTATTCTTTGCTATATATATCTATTAAATTTAGTAATTTATCTCTTTTTACTAAATCAATTTTATTTATTATTAATATTGTCTTTCTTTTAGATTCTTTAATTTTATCTAATATTATTCTATCTCCTCTGCCTATATCTTCGCTTGTTGCCTCAATTAGAAATAATACAATATCTGAATCTGGTATTGTTGCAAATGATGTTTCAACCATTGTTTCATTTAATTTATGTTTTGGTTTATGTATCCCAGGTGTGTCTGTAAACACAATTTGTGAGTTTTCTCTGTTTACTATTCCTTTTATTGCTGTTCTTGTTGTTTGAACTTTATTTGCTATTGCAGCTACTTTTTCTCCTACTAATAAATTTATAAGTGTTGATTTTCCTACATTTGTTCTTCCTATTATTGTTACAAATCCTGATTTAAATTCTTCTTCCATTTTTATATTTCCTTTCACTTCATTTGTCCTTTTGGTAACATATCTTTTTTTGGACATTGGTTATTTTTTAGATGTTTATATTATACACCATTTTTGTGCTAAATTTGTAGAATTTTTAAAAATTTTTATTATTTTTTATTATAGCATACTTATTAAAAACTGGTTGAGATAAAATTAGCTCTCAACCAGTTTTTTGTTTTATAAAAAATATTATGCATATGCATGTCTTTTCTTGAAGTCTAATAAATTTGTAATTTCTTTTTCTGTATTTTTCGCTTTCTTTGTTTTTTTCGCTCTTTCTTGTTCTAGTTCTCTTTTTTGTTTTTCTGCCATTGATTGACATATTGCTTTTTGATATGCAAAGTGTGTATCTTGTGATATTTTGCTCCAATTATATTCATTTCTAACTTTATTTTTTGCTTTTTTAGTTATTTCTGCACATAATTTATGGTCATATAACAATTCTAGTATTGCATCCGCAATGGAATTTGGATTTCCACAATATGTTTTCATTCCATTTTCTTTATGTTGTACTATTTCATTTAGTCCTCCAATGTCTGATACTACTATTGGATTTTCTGAAAGCATTGCTTCTAGTGCCACTATTCCAAATGGTTCATATGTACTTGGAAATACCGCTATATCTGCTGCTTTATACATTTTTTGTACATCTTTTCCTGCCATATATCCTGCAAAGTATACTTTTTCTGATATTCCCATTGCATTTACTTGTTCTTTTAATTCATCTATCATTCCGCCTTTTCCGCATATTACAAGTTTTGCATCATGATATCCTTCTAATATTTTTGGCATTGCTGAAATTAGATATTGTATTCCTTTTTCATATACTAATCTTCCCATGAATAATATTATTTTTTCATTATCCATTGCAAATTTTCTTCTAAAATTATAGTCTCTTTCTATTCCATTGAACAAGTTCATGTTTACACCATTTGGTATTACATTTATTTTATCATATGGTAATCCAAATAGTCTTTGTAATTCATTTTTCATGTAATTGCTGTTTACAATTACTTCTGATGATTCATATGTTAACATCCATTCTGTGTCATTTATGTATCTTTGTGTTTCATCATGGATTCCGCTATTTCTTCCTGCTTCTGTTGCATGTATTGTTGATACTATTGGTATATTATATGAATTTTTTAATGTTTTTGCTGCATATGCTACAAGCCAGTCATGTGCATGTATTACATCAAATTTTCCTTCTTTTGCTATTATTTCGTTTGCTTTTGCTATAAGGTTAAAATTTAATTGCATTATCCAGTCTATGAAGTTGTTTGGATTTATCATATAATTGTTTACTCTATATACTTTTACTCCCTTATCATCTTCAAATTCTGGTGCATCTCCTTCTTTATATGTAACGACTGTTACTTCATGACCATCTTTTAATAGTGTTCTTGATAAATCATATACTACTCTTGATATTCCGCCTACTACTCTTGGTGGATATTCCCATGTTAACATTAAAATTTTCATTAACGTTGCTTCCTTTCTTTGACAGTTTTCTTTTGTTTTTTACATTTTTTTCAATTTATTATATTTTATACAAAAATTCTTAAAAAGTAAATGGTTTTTTCTCTTTTTTCAAAAAAAAATTTGATTACTTTTTGTAACCAAATTTTTTTAAAATTATGCTTCTACTGGGTAAACACTTACTTGTTTTTTGTCTTTACCTTTTCTTTCAAATTTTACAGTTCCGTCTACTACTGCATATAGTGTATCGTCACTACCTTTTTTAACGTTAACTCCTGGATATACTCTTGTTCCTCTTTGTCTAACTAAAATATTTCCAGCTAAAACAAATTGTCCATCTGCTCTTTTTACTCCAAGACGTTTAGATTCACTCTCACGTCCGTTGTGTGAACTACCTTGACCTTTTTTATGAGCCATTTATCTCACTCCCTTCATTTCGTTCATGATAATTTTATATATTTCTCTTAATTAAAATCTTTTTTAATTAATATGTAGAACTAAGCTTCTACTTTTTCTTCTGCTTTTGCTGCTGTTTTTCTTGCTGTTGATTTGATTGCTGTTATTTCAACTTTTGTGTATGGTTGTCTATGTCCTTGTTTTCTTCTGTAATTCTTTTTAGCTTTCATTTTGAAAACAATGATTTTTTTACCTTTACCGTGTGAAACAACTTTTCCTTCAACTTTCATACTTTTTACATAAGGATTTCCTACTTCTACTTTTCCTTCGTCTGATACTAGGATTACTTTGTCAAATGTAACTTTTTTTCCTTCTTCAGCGTCTAATTTTTCGAAGAATACTACATCTCCTTCTGCTACTTTGTATTGTTTTCCACAACTTTCAATTACTGCGTACATTTAAAATGCACCTCCCTTATTTGTATACTCGCTAATCCTTTGCTCTACTCATCATAAAATTTTTATATTTTATGAGATTTTTAAGGTAACTAAATTTGATTAGTTTTTATGTACCTTGACTAAGCGGATTACAGTTATTAATTTTACCATTATTTTACTGGACTGTCAAGAGTTTTTTCTATAATTTAATTAAAATTAAGTCTATTTGTTTTAGTTTAATAAGAATCTTTTTTACATGCACTTATAAAACTTTTAAAAATGTTATTCATATTTTTGTCTATTTTGTATAAACTCTCTGGATGAAATCTTACCCTTATATAAAAGTCTTTATCTTTTGATTCAATAACATCTGCATATCCATCTTCACAAAATCCGACTTTATCTAATTTTGGACATTCTTTTATAGCTCTTTTATGTCTTGAATTTACCATAATTTTTTCTTTATTTATTATCTTATAAAATTTAGATGTTTTATCTATTTTTATGCTATGTACATATTTTTTTGACATTTGCATATGTTTTTCTGGATTATCTATTTCATAGGTCGTCCCACCAATGGCTCTTGCAATAATATTTTGTCCACAACAAATTCCAAGAGTTGGTATGTTATTTTCATAGCAATACTTTGTCGCGATGCATTCTTAATTATCTGATTCGGCACCACCTTGAAAAATTATTCCGTCACATAATTTTATTTGAGAAATTAAGGCATCATATTCTTTTTCTTGTAACTCTTTATTTCATCTCTAACATATGTATCAGTTCTATCATTTTTGTAACTTGCATAGTGTTTACTTACAATTCCTATTATTGCTTTATTCATTTTTATTTTCTTTCCTTTACATTATAACTAATTTATATTATCTTAACTTTTTTGTTTAACGCAATATAGCTTATTCTTTTACAGAATAAGCTATATTGTGGATTACTGATTGTTATAAGCTGCCATAGTCCATGGGCTTAAAACTTTTACAATTACTTGTATTTTTTCATCGTTCGGGTGTTTTTTACCCACTGAAAACCGCATGTATGTATCACTTGGTAATACATAACTCTCTCCTTCATTGAGAGGTGGTAACTTGAGTAATACTTCTGCCAAGTTATCGTTTGCATCTTCCATAAGCTTTCCAATAGGTCTTTCTAAACCATACTCAAAGATATAATCCACATATCCGAATCCATTTTCTTCTTTGCACTTCATATATAAGTGGTTGTTGAATTCCTTTTTGAATTGTTCTTTGACCTCATCAGGTACATTTCGATGCTTAAACATGGTCATTTTGATGTTTAAAACACCATTAAGTTCTTCTTTAAAATGTTCCTCTACTGGGGTCCGAATCTCCAGTTTGCTCACTATTGCATTTAACAGTTTCTCCATTCCATCTTTCATTTCATTTTTCCTCCTAAAAATGTTTTTTGTATTGTGTTCTGCACTAATTAGTGCAATTGGGAAAATAGGTATACTCGTGGCAATCCCTATATATGTATATTAGCATATTTTACATAAAATTGCAAGTTCCTTTTAAAACTATTTGACAAATTTAAATTTGATAAGCAAAAAAATATGGTGGAGATGAGGAGAGTCGAACTCCTGTCCATAATACTTTCCAAATAGACCTCTACAAGTTTATTTTATCATTTATATTCATTTTCAATTCGAGGATAAACACCCTAATTAAAAATATAGTTTTATAAAATACCCACCATTTCTAAAACAAAAATGGCTTTGTTTCCTACTTTGTTATAACACCCTTACTAAATCAGTAGGCTATTCAGTTTAGATGACGCCGCAAACTAGGCAGCGTAAGCTAATTCTTCATTGTTAGCGTTTATTTTTAATTTCCCGTTTTTTTAAGTGGCCAACGAGAATCCACTACTTGCTATCTATTTTTCTGGCAATATGTCGAAACCTTTACATCCCCATATTACTTTTTTATTATACTATATACATTTATAATTAGCAACTTTTTTTGAAAAAAACATACTATAATTTAGGTGATAAATATGTCTATTGTTCCAACTAATGTTAATTATAATTACACTTTATTAGTACAAAATATAAATATCTTAAATCAAATGTATCCATTTTTGAATATTCAAACTGTTAGTAAAAGTGTACTAGGTAAAAATATTTATGTTATTAGATTGCGGTAAAGGTTCAAGGGAAGTTTTTTATTCTGGTTCAATTCATGCAAACGAATGGATTACTAGTACTTTACTTATGAAATTTGTTGAAGATTATTGTATTTCCTATACTAATAATTCTAAACTTTATGGTTATTCTATTGATAATTTATTTAATTCTGTTTCTATTTACATTATGCCTATGGTTAATCCTGACGGAGTCGATTTGGTTACTGGGAATTTGCCTAGGAGCTCTTCTGCATTTATTAGAGTTCAAAGTATTGCTAAAAATTTCTCTAATATTTCTTTTCCTAGTCGGCTGGAAAGCAAATATACTTCGGAACTGATTTAAATTTGCAATTTCCAGCGGGATGGAAAAATGCAAAAGAAATAAAATATGCACAAGGTTTTGATGAACCAGCTCCTCGTGATTTTGTTGGCTATCGGTCCTTTAACCGAGCCAGAGTCTCTTGCTATTTATAATTTTACTCTTATGCACAATTTTAGACTTATTATTGCGTTTCATACCCAGGGGAAGGAAATTTATTGGAATTTTCAAAATATTAACCCACCACAAGGGTACGAAATTGGGACAAAATTTGCTAAATCTAGTGGATATCTTTTGACAGGAGTTCCTTATAATTCTAGTTTTGCCGGTTTTAAAGATTGGTTTATTCAGGATTATAATAGACCCAGTTTTACTGTTGAGGCAGGTATTGGTGAAAATCCTTTGCCTATTGAACAATTTGATGAAATATATAATGATAATTTAGGAATTTTAGTATTAGGTTCAATTCTTTAAAGTTTTAAATAATTTCATAATTTCGACAGACTTTTTACTTTCAAAGTTCTAAACTATATTTACTACATAGATGTAAATTCATGATAGAAGGGAGGATGACCATTATGACAAAAGAATTTCTTTTAAATACTGTATTTTCATCTGCTTATCAAGCAATGTTTGCACTTAATGTTTTTTTAGTTACAGTTGACTCATTGCCTAATGATAGTAGAGCAAATTACCAAAATTTAAAAGTTGTTGGTAATCGGATTTATGAATAATTCTCCTTTGAGAGGTTATTTGTAAATATCCAAAAGAGAATTGAATTATAATTCTCTCGCAAAAACAAAAGGTAGATTATTATCTACCTTTTTTTGTACTATTTATGCTGTTTCTTTACTATTTTGGGGAACATGTCTATTCTTTTTTATTTTTGATGATTGTTCTTCCTCTGTTTTTTCTTTTATAATAAGTTCAGGTGCCTTTTTATCCAAAACAGTTTCCTTTGTTATTATACATTTTGCTATATTAGGTTCTGATGGAACATCAAACATAATATCTCTCATAATTTCCTCAATAATTGAACGAAGACCTCTTGCACCAGTTTTTCTTTCAATTGCTTTATCAACAATTGCTTCTAATGCATCTTGATTGAATTCAAGTTCAACATCATCCATTTCTAGTAATTTTTGGTATTGTTTTACCAATGCATTTTTAGGCTCTGTTGCAATTTTTATTAAAGCTTCTTTGTCTAAATCTTTTAAAGTTGCTATAATTGGCAATCTTCCTATAAATTCAGGAATAAGACCATATTTTAATAAATCTTCTGGTAACATTTCTTGGAATACTTCATATTTATTAATTTCTTTTGAGCTTTCAATTTTTGTTCCAAATCCTATGCTCTTTTTACCTGTTCTATCTTTTATTATATTTTCTAATCCTTCAAAAGCTCCACCGCAAATGAATAAGATATTTTCTGTGTTTATTTGTAACATCTCTTGATTTGGATGTTTTCTTCCTCCTTGTGGTGGAACTGATGCTATTGTACCTTCAACTATTTTTAATAATGCTTGTTGTACACCTTCACCACTAACATCTCTTGTAATTGATAAATTTTCAGATTTTCTTGTTATTTTATCAATTTCATCTATATAAACTATACCTTTTTCAGCTTTTTGGATATCTCCATCTGCTGCTTGAATAAGTTTTAATAAGATATTTTCTACGTCTTCTCCAACATATCCAGCTTCTGTAAGTGTTGTAGCATCAGCTATTGCAAATGGTACATTCAATATTTTTGCAAGTGTTCTAGCAAGTAATGTTTTTCCACATCCTGTTGGTCCTAAAAGCAATATATTACTTTTTTGTATTTCTACATCATCTTTTTTCTCGCTTTCTTCATGAGCAATTCTTTTATAATGATTATAAACAGCTACTGATAGTGTTTTTTTAGCTTCTTCTTGACCTATTACATAGTCATCTAATATTTTTTTGATTTCTTTTGGACTAGGTATTTTGTCTAGTTCATTTAATGTATATCCTACTTCATCATCTTCATAACATTCAGCGTCTATTATACTTGTACATAAATCTACACATTCATCACAAATGTATACTCCTGGCCCTGCAACAATTTTTCTTACACTTTCTTGTGATTTGCCACAAAATGAACATCTTACATTTTTGGGTATATCATTTTTAGCCATATCTTTCCTCCATTTTTACTATCTTTATATTATGCCAAATGGCAATTATTTTTACATTCTTTTATCCATAATACCATCAATTAAGCCATATTCTAATGCTTCTTGTGCTGACATATAGTGGTCTCTCTCTGTATCTTTTTCAATTTGTTCAATTGGTTGACCTGTTTTTTCACTTAATAGTTTATTTAATTTTTCTCTTGTTCTTATCATATGGTCTGCATGAATTTTAATTTCAGTTGCTTGCCCTGAAATTCCTCCACCTTGACCTCCTATTAATGGTTGATGTATTAATATCTCTGAGTTTGGTGTTGCAAATCTTTTTCCTTTTTCTCCGTTTGCTAAAAGAACTGCTCCAAAGCTTGCAGCTAATCCTACACATATTGTTGTTACTGGACATTTAATGTAGTTCATTGTGTCTACAATTCCCATTCCATCTGTTATTGATCCTCCTGGTGAGTTTATATATAAGAATATTTCTTTGTCTGGGTCTTCTGATTCTAGGAATAGTAATTGTGCTATTACTAAACTTGCTGATGTTGGATTTACATCTTCTCCTAAGAATATAATTCTGTCTTTTAATAATCTTGAAAATATATCGTATGATCTTTCTCCTTTACTTGTTTGTTCAACTACATAAGGTACTAAACTATCTTTTTCTAACATATCTTTCCTCCTTATTTTTTCTTATTTACATTTTTTAATTTTGATAATAAAAAATTTATAAATATTAACGCAAAAAGATTGGTTATGAAAATATTTGCTTCTTTCCACCCCAATCTTTTGTTATTTATTTTTTCATTTTTGCGTTTTTAACTAAAAATTCTAATGCTTTTTCAGATTCAATTCCACTCTTTATGTATTTTCTTACATTTTCGTTTTCCATGAATTCTTTATCATCTGATTTTCCATAGCTTTTAGCCATTTCTTTCATTTTTTCTACTATTTCGTCTTCTGTTGCTTCAATTTTTTCTGCTTTTATTACTGCTTCTAACATTAATCTTGATTTTATAGCTTCTATTGCTTGAGGTTCATATTCTTTTTTAACTTCTTCTGCTGTTTTTCCCATCATTTGAAGATATTGTTCAAGTTTTAATCCTTGATAAGAAAGTCTTGTTTCTATATTTCTTAACATATCTTCTGTTTCTGTTTCTATCATTCCTGATGGAATATCAACTTTTACATTTTCACAAACTGCTTTTATAACAGCATCTTCTGTTTCATATTTTTGTTTTTGTTCATTGTCTTTTTCTAATCTGTCTTTGATGCTTTTCTTTAATTCGTCTAATGTATCGAATTCGCTTACATCTTTTGCAAATTCGTCATCTAATTCTGGTAATTCTTTCTTTTTGATTTCATGTACTTTTACTTTGAATGTTGCATCTTTTCCAGCTAGGTCTTTTGAGAAGTATTCTTCTGGGAATTTTACATTTATGTCTCTTTCTTCATCTATTTTCATTCCAATTATTTGTTCTTCGAATCCAGGGATAAATGTGTTGCTTCCTATTTCTAATTCATGACCTTCTGCTTTTCCACCTTCGAATGCTACTCCATCCACAAAACCTTCGAAGTCTATTACTGCGATATCACCTTTTTCTACTGGTCTATCTTCGATTGATATTAATCTTGAATTATGTTCTTGCATATGTCCTAATTCATGATTAATATCTTCATCTGATACAGTATACTCTATTTTTGGTATTTCTATACCTTTATATTTTCCAAGTTCTGCTTCTGGCTTTGTTTGGAATACTGCTGTGAATATTAAGTCTTTTCCTTTTTCTATTTGTTTTACATCTATATCTGCTTTGCTTACTACTTCTATATTATTTTCTTTTAATGCTTCTTCTAATTCATCTGGTACTACTTCATTAAATGCATCTTCATAGAATATTTCTTTTCCATAATATTTTTCTACTATGTTCATTGGAGCTTTTCCTTTTCTGAATCCTGGTATATTAAAGTATTTTGCACTTTGGAAATATACTTTTTTTATTCCTTCTTCAAATTTTTGAGCTTCTATTGTTAATTCTAATTTTACTTCATTTGCATTTTCTGTTTTTTCTACTTTACATTTCATTGTTTATTCAATCCTTTCCTTTTTGTTCTTGCAATTTATTTATAAAATTTTTATGTATATTTTGTGTTGCAATGCTCATACTGCAACATTTATACAATTATTAGCTTTTATATTATACCATATTTTTGCTATTTTGCAAGGTTTTTTTGATAATTTTCAAAAAATACTTGTTTTTTTTATTTTTTTATGATAAACTTATTAACAGTCAATTTAATAAAAAAATTAGGAGGTGCAAAGATAATGGCTAAATGTGCAGTTTGTGGTAAATCACAAAGTAATGGAAATAAGCTTAGCATAACTCGTTCACATATAAGTAAAAGAAGTCCAAGAACTTGGAAACCAAATTTAAGAAGTGTTAAAGCTATATTAGAAAACGGTGAAACAAAAAGAATTCACGTTTGTGCAAAATGTTTAAAAGATGGAAAAATTAAAAGAGCATAATAGAACGCTCTTTTTTTGTTTTTCATATTTCATTTTAATCTTTGATTCCAAAAATAAATTTTACAAATCCTCTCAAACATTTTGGAACTTTTTTAACAACAATCGTCATATGTAACTCCCTCCTTTATTCAACAGGCAAGCCACATCAAGCCAACACAAGCAAGTGCAACGCCTATTATGAATAGCCAACCTGTAAGTGGAAGTAACAATACTAATAAAATACCAAGTCCTATTCCTATTAATACAACACCTATTGTTTTTTTCAAAGCACAAAACATATTATTACCTCCTAGTTTTTATATATTATATTATTTTTTTATTTTTATTGTTCCATATTATGTATATTGATTTTTTCTAATTTTCCAATTATAATATATTTATAATCTAATAGAAAGGATTTTAATTTATGAAGAAAACTGATGTTATAAAATTTGTAGAAATATTAAAAGAAACATATCCAGATGCTACATGTAGCTTAGACTTTGAAACTCCTTTTCAAATGGTTGTAGCTGTAATGCTTTCTGCACAATGTACTGATGAAAGAGTTAACAAAACTACTCCTACTCTTTTTAAAAGATGTAAAACTATTCAGGATTTTGCAGATATTGATATTAAAGAATTAGAAGAGATTATCCATCCTTGTGGATTTTATAAAAATAAAGCTAAAAATATTAAACTTTGTGCAAAACAAGTTTTAGAAAATTTTGATGGTGTTGTTCCTGATAATATGAATGACTTACAAAGTTTAGCGGGTGTTGGTAGAAAATCTGCTAATGTTGTTATGTTAGAAGCATTTAACAAGCCACAAGGTATTGCTGTTGATACTCATGCTAAAAGAGTTTCTAATTTGATTGGTCTTTCTGATGAATCTGACCCTGTTAAGATTGAACAAGATTTGCTTAAAATTTTTCCAAATGAATATTTGAAAGATATTAATCATTTATTTGTTTGGCATGGTAGGAATACTTGTATTGCTAGAAAACCAAAATGTGATTTATGCAGTGTAAAAGATTTCTGTAAATATTATAAGAAAATTTCTAAGAATAAATAATTGTAATGAATGAAAATATAGTTGATTTTTTAAAAGAGTAATGATATAAAATATATAAAAATTCAAACCTCTCCCATCTAAAAAGAGTTACGAAAAATAAATTTTTCGACTCTTTTTGACGGTCCCCACGACGGTTTGTTTTTTCTATATTTTAATATCATTACTCTTTTTTATTAATTTACTATTTTTATTAATTAACTATTTTTTCACATACTTAATAACTTCTACATTGCTCATTTTGCTTCTCTCTACCATTTGATTATAGACCTTATCTCTTAAATTCTGTTGTTTTTCTTTCATTGTATTACACTCTTCATCTGGAAAAAAAGGACCATCTATGTATGAAACTAAACGGACTTTATCATTATTTTTGCCATAGCTTTGATATGTATTAGTAACGCAAAAAGCCGGCACATCTAGCTGAACTGGATATTTAAAAGAAACATTTTTAAATGGTCTTATTTTTGTATAATATGGCCAAATATGTGCCTCTGGAAAAATTGTAATACTATTTCCCTGTTTTATTCTTAATTTTATTACATCAAGAAAATTCTTCATTGCTTCTTTATTACCAGGTATTGGAATTGCTCCTAACATTTCTACTACATTACCTAAATATTTCATAGATACATTTTCAGGATTCACAATAAAATAATTTTTATGTGGATAATTTCCATTACTTGTTATAAATGTATCTGCAAATATCTGTGTATGATTTCCATAAATAAAATATCCTTGTTTTTTGTATGGTTTATACTTTTCTTTTCCTACATATTTTATTTTTAATTTCATTTTTGCATACAAGTATTTTATTGGTACACTAAGTATGTTTTGCAAAAGAAATGCTATTGTATTCCATATAATATTTTTATGAATATATTTATAGTTTTCGTCTATTTTTCTAGGTGTTATTTCCGCTCCTGAAAATTCGTCATTTAATTCGTCACTATAATAAATTATTTCTTGTTTGTTCATTTCTTAACTAACATTCCTTTCTCAAATTCAATTTTATAAAAATATGTTGATTATATTTTTTAAAGCTTTATGGTTATTTTACTTAAAATTTAAAATTGGTTGGAAAACCTAAATTTTCCAACCTTTTTCTTAAACATTTACATTTTCTTTTTCTATTTCTGTTGTGTATTCTAGTGGAATTCCATAGAAGTCTTCATATATTTGTTTCCATACTTCAAAGTTTTTATTTAGCATTATTTCCATATTTTCTCTTGTTGACAAATTTTCATCTGGATATATTGGTTCTGCTATATTTACAGTATATTCTTGGATTGGATATCCTTCACCATCTATTTTGTCACTATCTTCCATTGTAATAAATATTGGTATAACTGGTACATTATTTCTAACAGCCATTTTAAATGCTCCATGTTTTAGTGGCTTTGGTTTTCTGTAATTCCACCACATACTTTGTTCTGGGTAAATTAATATAAAATCACCTTTTTGTAGTAAAGTATCTACTGCTTTCATAAATTCTACCATTGTTCTTTTATTTGAGCTTAATGGCAATGTATCACAGTTTCTGAAAAAGAATCCATATAGTCCTGGGAAGTTTGTGTAGTTTCCTTCTCTAATTACTTTATATAATCTTTTTTCTTCTATTTTTCCTGACATTCTAAATATTTTTTCTATTGTAAAGCAGTCAAATGGGTTGAAGTGATTACATGTTACTATTGCCCCTGTTGATACTTTATTTAAGTTTTCCATTCCTTTTACATCTTTAATTATTAGTTTATTGTTTTTTAATAGATTGTCTAGAAATCTTTCTCCTACTTCGTTCGCAAATACTCTTTTTAATTTGCTTGTCATTTTTTTTCTTAGATAATCTATATTTTCTGGTGTTAGGACTATTGTAGGTGGATCATCTTCTACATCTACATCAAATTTTCCTTCTTTTTCAAGTTGTTCTATTTTTTTTAATATTTCTTGTCTATATTCTGATTTTTTATTTTTTTCTTGTTTATCTTCCTGTTTGCTTTTTCTTGATATTGTTAATAATTTTTTTGCCTTCATCAAACTATCTCCTATTTATTCTATCATCGCCTACACAATCTGTTTCTTTTTGTGCTAATTCAATAAGTTTTGCACTGTTGGCATCATCTTTTTCTTTATCCTCATCTGTATATTTTGCACCTATTTCTTTTATTTCATTATAAAATTCTGTTTTTTCTGCATATTTCCAGAAATATTCTTGATACAAAACGTCATCAAAGTACCATGGTTTAGAACCCAAATTATAATGTATAAGTTTTATTTCTCCGTCTCTTTTTCCCATAATTGGCATTCTATTCCATTCATAATCTATTATTTTTACTCTTCCTTTGCATAATCTGTTTAAATAGTCTTGGTCTTGTGCAACTTCAAATCTTATTTTTTCTAGTAAATATATAAATTTTTCTTGAAATTTATATTTTCTTAATTCTTCAAGATTCATTACTATAACTCCTGCATTAAAGTAATTGTTGTAATCTGATACTCCTACTACTCTTTCTACATAGTCTTTGAATACATCTACTGCTTGAACTGCACCATCTGGTACTGCTGCAATTAAGTTATCTCCAATATCAACATTATATAAATCTGCAATGTCTGCTAAACATATTGTGTCACTGTCTATATATACTGCTTTATCATATTCTGGATATAATTCTGGTATAAATAATCTATAATATGTTGTATTTGAGAAATAATTACGTGTATATAATTTTCCTTTTATTTCTTCTAATTGTTTATTTAAGTCAACAAATTCTATACTTATATTTTCTTTTTCATATTTTTTTATTCTTTTTTTATTTTCTTCTGTTACGCTTGTATATAATACTTTTATTGCATATTTATTTTTTTCTGATGTGTTGTCTATTAATGATTTTAGTGCTACTCCTAAAAATGGTATATATCCATTATCTACTGCAAAAAATACTGGTATTTCTTTATTCATTTATTTTTTCTCCTTTTTTTGTTCATATTTATTTTTTAACTCTTTATACTCTTCCAAATCTTTATCAAATGCATGACATTTTAAAATTTTATGTACTTCTTCTATGTGCCATTGTTTATAGTTTTCTGTGTGTGGATATGGTTTCCACAATAGTCTTTTGCAAAAATGACATATTACTGTGTCTTTTTTATTGAATTTTGATTGTTCATTATATATTCTTGGTAATAATTTTTTTGATGTGGTTGAATAATATATTGCACTTTGGTCTGCAAATATTAGTTTTTTGTTTTTTATCAAATTTCTTGCTTTTTCTAATAGACCTGTTTCTTTTATTTTTTTCATATTTAATAAAAGCATTCCTGCATTTATATAGTCTGGCCATATGAATACTGAACCATATTTTTCCTTTACTGCTGCATATTCATATTCTGTTATATCTGTTTCATATAACTCTGATATGTCTCCATTTGCCATCATATCTATATCAAGGTATAGTAGTTTTTCTGGCATATCTGGAACTAAGTCTGCTAGTAATCTTAATAAAGTATATGGTGTACAGTATGCATCTTCGTTTTTGCAATGTCCAAATTCTTTTTCATATATTTCTGTTACATCTACTTTGATTACCTCATTTTCTGGATTTTTAGTTTTTATAACTTTGTCAAGATATTCAATTTGTTCATCTTTTATAGATGTATATTCTGGCTTTATCCTTGATAAATCCATTGTGAATATATAACATGTTATATTTGATTTTGTTTTATTTGTTATTGATATTAGTTCTGTTAGTGCTCCATCAAAAACTTTTTCATTTCCACATAAAAGTATATTCATTATTTTTCCCCTATTTTTAAAATCTTCAATATTATATATTATTTTTTAATTTTTTTCAACTTTTTTCATCATTATTTTCAGTATTTTTTTCTTCCATTTTTTGGCATTTTATTGCATTTATCATTGTAATAATTGCACTTACTATTATAAGTAAATAGAAGTTTATTCCTCTATTTAGTATCATAGCACTGTTTATTATATTTTGTGGGAATATAGTTTTGAATATTTCTATAAAACCTCCTTCTGTTACTCCTACTGCTCCTGGTGATGGTATTCCTGATACTGTTCCATATAGTACTGCCTGTATACTTGTTATTTTGAAAATATTGTATTCATTTAGTCCAAATGAGCGATATACCCAATATGATACACTGTAAAGTGCTAAAAATTCTATATATGTTGTTATTATTGTTTTTAATATTACTAATTTGTTGTTTTTGATGTAGTCACTACTATCTTGATATTTGCTTAATTCCGCTTCAATTTTTTCTTGTTTTTGCTCTACATTTTTTATTTTTATTTTTTTCATTATTTTTACTACTAGATTTATTAGTTTTTTTAGTAGTTTCTTTGAAAATATTGCTATTAATAATAGTGATAATGCACTTGCATTTAGTGCTATACCTATTACAAAGAACCATGTTAGCGCTGTATTTAATATGTTATGATTTATTACTACACTTATTAGTGCTAGTGATATTGTTACTACTTGCATACTGCTTAGGTTTATTAGTAATGCTAATGTTGAGTTTGCTACTGATATTTTGTCTTTATACATATAGTATATTTGCATTGGTTGACCACCACTTGCTGCTGGTGTTATTCCACTAAAAAAGAATCCTATTAAAGCATATTTTATGTTGTTGAAAAATGATGTTTTTTCATTTAGTGCTTTTAGTGTTCTTCCTATGTTTATTGCTTCACATATTACATATATGCTCATACATATTACTGCTATTAACACATATTGTAATTTTACTGTTCCTATTATTTTAAATATTTCGTCTGTGTTTTGGTCTTTTAATATTATATAAAATGTTAATATTATTAGCAATATAAATATTATTGCATTTCTTATTGTTTTTCCCGTTCTTTTCATTTTTACCTTCCATTCTTTATATAATATATTATTATTTATTTTTTCATTTTTGTCAACAGTATAAAAAATTTAACAAAAAAATGGAATAGTCTTAGAAATTTTCTATTGACTATTCCATTTTTTGAAACAATTTATCGTTATTATTTATTTTTATTTTCAACTTCATCTTTAATTCTAGCTACAAATTTATCAACATTCATAGTCTCATTTTCAGCACTCTCTCTTGAACGAATTGAAACTGTATTTTCTTCAACCTCTTTTGCACCAACAACCAACATATAAGGAACTTTTTCAAGTTGAGCCTCACGAATCTTATAACCAACTTTTTCATTTCTATCATCTAAAACAACACGAATTCCAGCTTTATGAAGTTTTTCTTCAATTAATTTTGCATAATCATGTTGTGCATCTGTAATTGGTAATATTTTTACTTGTGTTGGTGAAAGCCATAATGGGAATGCACCTTTTGTTTCTTCAATTAAGAAGCACATAAATCTATCAAATGTTCCTAAAATAGCTCTGTGAATTACGACAGGTCTATGTTTTTCTCCGTCTTCTCCAACATATTCTAGCTTAAATCTTTCTGGTAATAAGAAGTCTAATTGGCAAGTTGATACTGTTACATCATGTCCAACAGCTGATTTTAATTGAACATCTAGTTTTGGTCCATAAAATGCTGCTTCTCCTTCTGCTTCGTAGAAATTTATACCTAATTCTGTTAAAATTTCTCTTAATTGACCTTCTGCTTTTTCCCACATCTCATCATCATCAAAATACTTATGTGTATCTTTTTTATCTCTTAAAGATAATCTAAATTCATAATCTTTAAATCCAAAATCTTTGTAAACTGATAAGATTAATTGCACAACTTTTCCAACTTCTTCTTTAATTTGGTCTGGTCTAACAAAAAGGTGAGCATCATTTTGACACATTTCACGAACTCTCTCTAAACCGCAAACACTCCCACTATCTTCATATCTAAAATCATGTGCTAATTCACCAATTCTAATTGGTAAATCTCTATATGAGTGCATTTTATTTTTGTATATTAACATATGATGAGGACAGTTC
The DNA here is from genome assembly GCA_000438255.1 of Clostridium sp. CAG:389. Classification (GTDB taxonomy): domain Bacteria; phylum Bacillota; class Clostridia; order TANB77; family CAG-508; genus CAG-269. The sequence goes on along the minus strand of FR901866.1, from coordinate 4,325 downwards.
ATTGGTCTTAAAACCATTTCCTCATTATCCATTTTCATAACAGGGAACATATCTTCTTTGTAATGGTCCCAGTGTCCTGAAACTTTGTATAATTCAGTATTTGCAAGTGATGGAGTATATACGTGTTGGTATCCCATTTCAATTTCTTTGTCTTGGATATATCTTTCTAGCAATCTTCTTACTGTTGCACCATTTGGTAAATACATAGGAAGACCTGAACCAACTAATGGACTTGTCATAAACAATTCTAAATCTTTTCCTAATTTTCTATGGTCACGTTGTCTTGCTTCTTCTAATTGTTGCATGTATTCATCAACTTGGCTTGCTTTTGGGAATGATATAGCATAAATTCTTTGTAACATTTTGTTATGCTCATCGCCTCTCCAATAAGCACCAGAAGATGATAATATTTTAACTGCTTTTACTTTTCCAGTTTTCATTAAATGTGGTCCAGCACATAGGTCTGTAAAATCTCCTTGTTTGTAGAAACTTATTTCTTCCCCATCTGCTAAATCATTTATTAATTCTTGTTTATATGGTTGTCCTTCCATTAATTTTAAAGCATCTTGTTTTGGTAAAGAAAATCTTTCTATTTCAATATCTTCTTTAATTATTTTTTTCATTTCTGCTTCTATTTTAGCTTTGTCATCATCTGTAAATGGTTTTTCCACATCAAAATCATAGTAAAATCCATTTTCAATGCTTGGTCCTATTGCAAATTTTACGTTTGGAAATAATCTTTGTACTGCTTGTGCCATTATGTGTGAAGTTGTGTGCCAATATGCTTTTTTTCCTTCTATACTGCTGTCAAATGTTTCTATACTTAAATTACAGTCTTCTTGTAGTTCATATCTTAGGTCTTTTACTTCTCCATTTACTATTCCGCATGTTGCGACTCTTGCTAATCCTTCACTTATCTTTTGCGCTACTTCGTAAATTGTACTTCCTTGTTCAATTTCTTTTATTGAACCATCTTTTAATGTTAATTTTATCATAATTTTTCTCCCTTCTTTTGTCATTTTGGAGATGTTTTTTGTAACATCGTTACCCCAAAATTGACATTTTTTACTACTATATATTAAAAAGCACTCTTATAGCTTTTGAGGCTATAAGGAGTGCTTTTTATTACACGGTTCCATCCTAATTTTTACTTAATTTTTTAGATTATAACGTATCTTACACGTTTGGCTTGTTCACCAAAACTTTTGAAGAGGTAGTTTTTCAAATACGTTTTCTTGAACTAGTTTTCAGCCTTGACTTGTTCTCTCTTTTAGTAACCTTTATTTTACTTTTTCTCTTACTCGTTTTTCTTATTATATTTTTATTTTAATACCTTTTTGTTTAAAAGTCAATTATTTTTTGATTTTTTATTTTTATTGTGCTATAATTTAGTTATAAATGACCTAAAAGGAGGAATGCATTATGATGCAGAAAGTATTGAATGGCAATGTCACACTTGACATTGATAGTATGTCGTTGGAAGAATTGACGGAAGCTCGGGACAAACTTCGAGATGGTTTGTCTAAGGTTAATGTAGACGATGAACATTTGGCTAATCTTAGGCAACTTCTTTTTAATGTCAATCATCAAATATTAATGCGAAGATTATATAGACATAAACATCTTCCAAATACCTAAAATTGAAAGAAGCTCCTCAGTGAGGAGCTTTTTTGTAATATATTATTATGATTTTAACGTTGGAGCTTACAACGGGAATTGAACCCGTGACCTCTGCTTTACCAAAGCAGTACTCTACCAACTGAGCTATGCAAGCATGAAAGGCACTAAAATAAGTTTTTAATAGCCTTTTTTCTAATTCTTTGAATTGCATTATCAACTGATTTCACAGGTGTATCTAATCTTTTTGCAATAATTTCATAGCTATCTCCCTGCATATATTTTTCCAAAACTTGACTTTCGAATTTACTCAAAGATTTATTTACAGCTTTTTGTATTTCATCAAAAGATTCTTGTTTTGTTATTGTTTCAAGTGGATCTTCTATTGTATCAACTTCAAAAGTCTCTATTAATTCTGTACCATCCTCATCATCTTCGTATGCAGATGTATTTAATGATAAATACGAATTAAGTGGCATATGTTTTTGTCTATTAGAACTTTTTATTGCTGTTATTAACTGTCTTTCTATACATAGGTTTGCAAATGTTTTAAATGTATTTTGTTTACATTTATCAAAGCCTTTTATTGCTTTATATAAGCCTATCATTCCCTCTTGTATAATATCTTCTCTTTCTGCTCCAATAATAAAGTATTTTCCGACTTTTGAGTTTACTAAATCTTTATATTTATCTAGCAAGAAGGATAGAGCTTGCTCATCTCCTTCTTTTATTTGAGATATTATTTGTTCATCTGTTAAATTTGCATATTTTTCTGTTGTATAATATATGTTTTTGTTTTGCATATGTCTAAAATACCTCCGCACGTTTCTTTTTGTCATTATATCTTTTAAACTTCCTAAAAGTCAAGGTTTTCTTTTAAAAATGTCCAAAAATCATCTGTTTCCATACCTTTTTCCCAAGAAGCTACTCCTCCTAAATTATTATTATTAATTAGACTGATTTTCGCTTTTAAAGATTCTTCGTCTTCTATCCACATTTTTTTAGTGTATGAGCCATCTTTATATTCCACATAATATTGTTTTAAATTGTCATTCCATTGTTTTTTAACATCACTTGGAATTATTTTATCTACATTTTTCATTGATATAGTAGTTTGTTTTACAACTTTTCCTGAGCTATCTTCTGTCCATAATCTTGTATATAACGGAATTGCTAAAATAATTTTATCATTCTTTATTTCTTCTGTTTTTAAAAATTTATTAAGACTTACATTTACCCAGTCATATCCCGCTGTTGTTCCTGATTTATCACTTGATGTTCCATATTGGTCATATGCCATAAATACTATGTAATCGGCTACGTCTCCAATTACATGTCTATCAAAACACATTGACCATGTTTCAGAACCATCTGGTGCTGTAACGTCAACAGATACAACCATTCCCATATCTTTTAATCTTGGTGTTAATTCTATTATGAATCTTGAATACATATCTTTATCTTCTTGTTTCATGTTTTCAAAATCCACATTTATTCCATCTAATTTATATTTTACACAATAATCCACTATCTCATCTATCAACTTTTGTCTTTTATTGTAATCATTCATTATTTCTGATGTTACATTTATCATACCATTTCCAGCATTTTGAACCATTGGCCATACTTTATATCCATTTGAATGTGCCCATTCCATGTATGCCTCTCCTGCTTGTCCAATATTTTGAATTAGTTCTCCTTTTGAATTCAAATGGAAAAATGCTGGTGATACCACATTTACACCATCCATTGTAACTCCTGTCCTGTTAGGTGCTGATGCAACTTCTGAATAATAATCCCAGACTAAGTTAACTTTTCCTTCTATTTGTTTTGTCTCTTGCATTTCTTCTCTAACTACTACTGTATTAGCAATTTTATTTGATTTTACATATCCAACTTTTCCATTTTCAGTTCTGACTTTTGTATAACCATTATCCTCTGAAATTACTACTACATAGCTTCCTTTTTTCGCTCTGTCTATTGTTTTTGATATGAATTTTGTTGATGATTTTACTGCTACATTTTTTGTTACTATTGCCTTTTTTTGCTCTTTTGATGTTGAATCTATTGTTAGTACTTTTGAGTTTTCTATGTATTTAATTTCTATTCCATATACATCTTCTAGTTCTGTTATTGGTATATATATTGTTCCATCTCTGTTTTCAGCGTGTGAATATGTGTTTTTGTTTGATCCGTTTATGTTTATTTTATTTTTTTCTAGGCTTATTGATGCTATTTTGTTGTTATATGTTGTTACTATGTTGTTGTTTTCTTTGTCTTCATATATATATTTGTCAAAAAAGTTTCCTAAATCTTGTTTTGATATGTATATGTTGTCATTTTCTATTATGATGTCTTTTTTTAGGTTTGATGTTACATTTTTATTGTTTATTACTAAGTTGATATTTTTATTTTTGTCTAATATTATATAGTCGTTTAAGTTATAAGCTATAATTCCTATTAATATTATTGCTATTATTGTTATAAATGTTTTTATTATTCTTTTTTTCTTTTTTTCTATTTGTTCTTTTGTTCTTTTTGTTTTCATTTTTTATTTTCCTTTCACATTTTATTTTATGCTTATACTATATCATAAGTTTTTGAGTTATAAAAGAGATTTTTTATATTTTTTTACTTTTTTAGTTGCTAGATAATGTTTAGAGTATTTGGAGATGAATTACTACAAGCATAAGGGGATATATTATTTA
>FR901865.1 GCA_000438255.1 Clostridium sp. CAG:389 | reverse complement strand
CAAAAAATCAAATTTGGAAGATATTTTGAAGTTGAATTTATAAGAAGTACACACAGCATACCAGATTCAGTAATGCTAGCAATAAAAACACCAGTAGGAACAATTCTACACACAGGTGACTTTAAAGTAGATTATACACCAATAGATGGAAAAATTATGGACCTTGGAAGAATTGCAGAATTAGGAAATGAAGGTATATTAGCTTTAATGTCAGACAGTACAAATGCTGAAAGAAAAGGATTTACAATGTCTGAAAGCTCAATAGGACCAGTATTTGATGAACTATTTGATGGATGTACAAAAAGAATAGTTGTAGCAACATTTGCATCAAATGTACACAGAGTTCAACAAATAGTAAGTTCAGCTGTTAAATATCATAGAAAAATTGCTGTATGTGGTAGAAGTATGATAAATATGATTACAACAGCAAAAGAATTAGGATATATAGAATGCCCAGATGACATATTTATTGATATAGATACAATGTCAACATATAATGATGAACAATTAGTAATTATAACAACAGGAAGTCAAGGAGAAACAATGTCTGCATTAACAAGAATGGCAGCAGGAGACCATAGAAAAGTTAAAATTACACCAAATGACTTAGTCATAATTTCTGCAAATCCAATACCAGGAAATGAAAAATCAGTTTCAAAGGTAATTGACGATTTAATGCAAATAGGTGCAGAAGTTGTATATAGTGCGTTAGCAGATGTTCACGTTTCAGGACATGCTTGTCAAGAAGAACAAAAATTGATATTTGCTCTTACAAAACCAAAATTCTTTATACCAGTTCATGGTGAATATAGACAATTAAGAGCGCATGCTGAAACTGCTCAAATGATGGGAATTCCAGCTAAAAATATTGTAATGATGGAAAATGGTAAAGTTCTTGAAGTTGATGAAAATGAAATCAAATTTAATGGAATGGTTCCAAATGGTAGAGTTTTAGTTGATGGACTAGGTGTTGGAGATGTTGGAAATATTGTTTTAAGAGATAGACAACATTTATCACAAGATGGATTGATTGTTATTGTTTTAACAATGGATTCTTCAACAGGAGAAGTTGTTGCAGGACCTGATGTTATATCAAGAGGTTTTGTATATGTTAGAGAATCAGAAAATTTAATGGATGATGTTAAAAATGTCGTAAGACATGAGATCAGAAAATGTGAAGAAAAAGGCATTAGAGATTGGTCAACTATTAAGTCAACTGTTAGAGAGAATTTAAGAGATTATATTTTCTCTAAAACAAAGAGAAATCCTATGATTATTCCAATTATAATGGAAGTATAGAATTAAAAAAGGAGAATATTTATGGGAAATCGTAAATTACAAATAGTAGAAGAAAATATGAATTTGGCACCAAATGAAATAAAAAAAAATTGAAAAAAATATATCCTAATATTAGCAACGAAGAGGTAATTAAATTAATAATAGAGGTTAGTAAAAAAAGAGAAAACCCAAATGAAAAAATGCTTGTTGCAAAACGAGATAATAGAGGAAGAAAGCCAAAGGAAAAAGAAGAAGAAATAGAAAGATAAAAATATCATTTTAAGAGGAGAATAGAAAATGGATTATAAAGATTTAGCAAATTTAATATTTCCAGATGCAAAGGAAATATCATATTATGAAGAAAAATATCCAGAAAGAGATTTACCAGAAGGTGCAATAGTAACAAGATTTGCTCCAAGCCCAACAGGTTTTGTACACATAGGAGGGCTATATCAATCATTAATAGCAAGAAAATTGGCATCACAAACAAATGGAGTATTTTTTCTAAGAGTTGAAGATACAGACCAAAAAAGAGAAGTAGAAAACGCAGTATCAGGAATTGTTAGCTCTTTAAAAGATTTTGCAATTGAACCAGATGAAGGTATGATTTCAGAAGAAGAAGGAAAAGGAAATTATGGACCATATAAACAAAGTCAAAGAAAAGAAATTTACCAAGCATATGCAAAATATCTAATTGAACAAGGTAAAGCATATCCATGTTTCTGTACACCAGAAGATGTAGAAGAAATAAGAGCAAAACAAGAAGCTGCAAAAATCAGACCTGGATATTATGGGGTATGGGCAAAATGCAGAACTGTAACAGTTGAAGAAGCTATGAAAAGAATTCAAAACGGTGAAAATTATATAATCAGATTTAAATCACCTGGAAGAGAAGACAGAAAAATACAACATCATGATGTAATTAAAGGAAAGGTTGATTTTCCAGAAAACGACCAAGATATAGTTATAATAAAAGCAGATGGATTACCAACATATCACTTTGCACATGCAGTTGATGACCACTTAATGCACACAACACATGTAATAAGAGGAGATGAATGGTTATCATCAGTACCATTACATTTACAACTATTCCATGAATTAGGATTCAAAGCTCCTAAATATGCACATATTGCACCAATCATGAAAAATGACAATGGAAATAAGAGAAAATTAAGTAAAAGAAAAGATGCAGAAGCTGCTGTAAGTTACTATGCAGAAGAAGGTATTCCAGCAGAGGCAGTTAAAGAATATTTAATGAATATTGCAAACTCTACATTTGAAAATTGGAGAAGAGCAAATCCAGATAAAGAATTAAATGAATTTGAATTACAATTAAACAAAATGAGTGTTAGTGGTGCTTTATTTGATATGGTTAAATTATTAGATGTATCTAAAACAGTAATATCAAAAATGACAGCAGAAGAGGTATATGAAAATGCAAACTTATGGGCATCAAAATATGATTCAGAATTAGCAGAAATCTTAAAAGATAAAGAATATGCTTTAAAAGTTTTTGGTATAGAAAGAGGAAACAAAAAGCCAAGAAAAGATATATCAAAATGGTCTGATGTTAAAGAAAACATTGAATATATGTATGATAAGTTATTTGATAAAAATGAAGAAGAATATCCATATCAAGTAATAAATGATAAAGAGTCAGTTGAAAAAATATTAAAATTATATATTGAAAAATATTATGATGAAAATGATGATAAACAAACTTGGTTTGATAAAATCAAAGAATTAGCAGGCGAAATGGGTTATGCAAAAGAAGTTAAAGAATTTAAAACAAATCCAGGAATGTATGCAGCACATGTTGGAGATGTTAGTACAGTTTTAAGAGTTGCTTTAACAAAAAGAACTAATACACCAGATTTATATGAAATAATGCAAGTATTAGGAAGAGAAGAGATAGAAAAACGTTTTAGACAATAGAAACAATACAGATTTTGAGGTGATTTGAAATGGAATATAATATTGGTGATATTGTTAGAACAAAAAAACAACACCCTTGTGGAAGTAAACTATGGGAGATAACAAGAGTTGGAGTTGATTTTAAATTGAAATGCCAAGGGTGTGGACATGTGGTTATGATTCCAAGAGAAAAAGCAGTAAAAATGATAACTAAGAAAATGGATAATAATTAAATCTAAATAAAAAACAAGATGTGAAATTTTGAACATTTATATAAAAATGTCGAAATTTGACATCTTTTCTTTGTATCTAACATAATATATAGTATAACACATCAAATAAAGGTGTTATACAGGAGGTGACTTTTATGGAGCCACAAGAAGTATTTTGCTATGACAAAAAAGAAGATAAATGCAATAACAATAAATGCTTTGGAATTATAACAGTAATAATAGCAGTTGCTCTTGCATTTGTTATTGGACTATTAGTTGGTGCAGCAGCAATATCATCTGAAATATTAGCATCTTTTGGAGCAATAATCGTATTGGCTGTGGTACTTGCATTACTTCTAGTTTTATCTATAATACTATTAATTTGTAACAGAAAAAAAGATAAAAAAAGAAAATGTTGTTGCTAAAAAAAGCGGGATTGGAGATCCATCCCGTTTTTTAAATATATTTTTCAATTTCATTCCATACATCATCCATGTAAACTTTTCTCTCAGAAGAAAAAGGAAATGTAGGAATATCACCAATAGGATTCAAGGTTTTTTGCAATGTATTAGCAACATCTGAAACCTTTGTAATGGCAATTTTATCAGCTTTATTAGCCAAAATCATACAAGGTAAACCAGAACGAATAACATAATCATACATAAGCTTATCATTCTCAGTAGGAGAGTGGCGAATATCAACTAAAAAGATAATCAAAGAAATTTGATCTCTATTAAATAAATATTGCTCAATAAACTTTCCAACTTGTTCTTGTTCTTTTTTAGACATTTTACTATACCCATATCCAGGTAAATCAACAAAATAAAATTTTTCATCAATATTATAAAAATTAATTTGTCTTGTTTTACCAGGCTCACTACTTGTTCTAGCAAGTTTTTTTCTATTTATCATAGTATTTATAAAACTTGATTTACCAACATTAGATTTGCCAACCAAAACAACTTCTGGTAAATTATTTTTTGGATATTGAGCAGGTTTTACTGCTGAAATTTCAAATTTTGGATTATTTACTACCATATTTTTACTCCTTTTCGATTCACTTTGTTTCATTCAGCGCCATCTAAATTTTTTTTGAATTTTAGATGTTAAATATTTGATTGTTTGTTATATTTTATTTTTTTGGAAGAATTTTTTCAGTTCCACCCATATATGGTCTTAAAACTTCTGGAACTGTAACACTTCCGTCTTCATTATAATTATTTTCTAATACAGCAATTAATCCTCTTGGAGTAGCAACAACTGTATTATTTAATGTATGTAAGAAATAATTTCCTTTTTCGCTCTTAACACGAATTCCTAGACGTCTAGCTTGTGCATCTCCTAGATTAGAACAACTACATACTTCAAAATATTTCTTTTGTCTAGGGCTCCAAGCCTCTATATCACAAGATTTAACTTTTAAATCTGCTAAATCACCTGAACAACAATCAAGTTGTCTTACAGGAACATTAAAGCTTCTAAATAAATCAACACTTAATTTCCACATTTTATTATACCAGTTCATAGAATCTTCTGGTTCGCATAAAACTATCATTTCTTGTTTTTCAAATTGATGAACACGATATAAACCTCTTTCTTCTAATCCATGAGAACCGATTTCTTTTCTGAAACATGGAGAGTATGATGTCATGCTGATTGGAAGTTCATCTTTTTTGATTAGTTGATCTTTAAATCTACCAATCATTGAATGCTCAGATGTACCAATTAAGTATAAATCTTCACCTTCAATTTTGTACATCATGTCATACATTTCTTCAAAACTCATAACACCAGTTACAACATCACTACGAATCATAAATGGTGGGATAGCATATGTAAATCCATTGTTAATCATAAAATCTCTGGCATATGCAAGCATTGCTTCGTGAAGTCTTGCAACATCACCAATCAAGTAGTAGAAACCAACACCACTTGTACGGCCAGCAGATTCTTTATCCATTCCATTGAATCTATCAATAATATCTGCATGATATGGAATTTCATAATCTGGAACAACTGGTTCACCAAATCTTTGAACTTCTACATTTTCACTGTCATCTTTACCGATTGGAACAGATGGATCCATAATATTTGGTATTTTCATCATTCTTGATTTTATTTCTTCTGCATATTCAGCTTCTAATTTTTCGTTTTTTTCAAGTTTTTCATTTATTTCTTGAACTTTGGCTTTAATTGATTCTGCTTCTTCTTTTTTTCCTTGTTTCATAAGTCCACCAATTTCAGCACTTAGAGATTTTCTTTCAGCTCTTAAATTATCTCCATTTAGTTTTGCTTCTCTGTTTTTAATGTCTAAGTCAATGACTTCATCAACTAAAACTATTTTTTCATCTTGAAATTTATTTTTGATGTTTTGTTTTACAACATCTGGATTTTCTCTTAAAAATTTAATATCTATCATTTTTGCCTCCTATAAATTTAATTAATGTATTAGTCTATATAATTTTTTTCAATATTTTTTGCTATTTCAAATCTATGTTTTTGACCTGTAATATTATCTGGTCTATCAGCAGAAACCTCGGACAAAAACATTTTTTCTGGTCTTACCCAAAATTGCTTTTTATCAGCTCTTTCATATAATGGTTTATAAACGACTATTCTTTCCGATGTCTCCGTGTCATATGCTATGTTTTCTACAAAATAGTAGTTGCCTTTAAAATGACGGTATACTTTTCCGATTTGTACTTCTTCCATTTCATATCAATCCTTTCTTATCTTAAGGCATTATATAATATTTTTGCATAAATATCAATAAAATGGGAAAAATTATAGTAAAATAGTAACATCAACGGTTACATTCTGGAAAATCTTTTGGTGGTGTTCTTACCTATATGTTTTTGAAAATTGAATCTTTTCATTATATTCAAAAAGAAAATTTAATATAAAAAATGTGCGCCTCTTTCACTCAGGC
>FR901864.1 GCA_000438255.1 Clostridium sp. CAG:389 | reverse complement strand
CGAAAATACTTGCGGGTTACCCTGCTGGAAAGATAGGTTGTTGCCAGATTTTATATATATTCCTCTTTAGCTCAGTTGGTAGAGCGCTCGGCTGTCGAGCAAGTCGCAAGACTAAAATGTTAGCAGCTCTATAAGGAAACTTATAGATGAAAAGGTGGCTAAGTCGGTGAAACTCTTAACAGGTAATGCTGAAGACAATACCGAGCAAGGCGAAAGCTATGTGTAGAGACTTTACACCACCTACCTAAATCGAAAGATATGGTAAAGATAAAGTCCAGACTACAAATTATATTTAAAATATAATGCTAATGAAAATTAGTGTGGTGCAGTAACCGATAGGTCGTTGGTTCGAGTCCAACAAGAGGAGCCAATAAATAAAAAGCTTTGTAAAGTAACATTTACAAGGTTTTTTTTTATTCAAAAATAAGGAGTATTCGCATTATACAAAAATAAAATACAAAAGTCAATATTAAAATGATAACTTAAAATATAAAAATTAACAATGTTCGCTATTAAAATGTAATAATTTATTATATAATTAATACATTAAGGATGTGAAAATATGATAAAAGTATGCGAAATATGCGAAAATAAATTTGAAACAAAAAGTTCAACAAGAATTTACTGTTATGAATGTAGTGGAGAATCAACAAGGCTAGATAATGAGACAAGAAAACACCAAAAAACTATATTAAGAAATAATATGAAAAAACAGGCAGTAAAATTATTAGGTGGAAAATGCTGCGTTTGTGGATATGATAGGTGCATAGATGCATTAGAATTTCATCATAAAAATCCGAGTATTAAAGAATTTAAATTAGGTTCAGGAAATACTATGTCTTGGAAAGAGTATAAATCAGAAGCATTAAAATGTATGTTAGTATGCTCTAATTGCCATAAGGAAATACATTATAAATTAGGATATACAATAAAATAATGCTAATTAATAATGATTTTTATAATATAATTATCATAAATATAAAAATAGGAAAAGGTGAGATGAATGAGTAACATAATAGAAATAAAAAAATCTATAATAATAAAATATGAAGAAAGAGAAAAAAGGCTTCCAGAAAAATTAAAAGAAAAAATAGAAAAATTTTGGAAAAATGCAATAGAAAAAAATCCCAATTTATATAATGGACTAGATTATACTATAGAAGAAATTGAAAAAAACGAAAATGAAATAAAAATGAAAGCTATAAAAACAAATTATGCACATTACTTATATGATGAAAGAGTTGGAATAAAAGAAAAAGAATATAAATGTAACGTACCCTGGGGAGGAATAATGCTAATAACCAAAGACAATTATTTAGTATTAGGTGAAATGAGTGAAACGACATCACTTCCACACTGTTTACAAATACCAGGTGGAGGAATAGATAAAAAAGATATTGAGAATGGAATAATGGATGTAAGTCAAACTATAAAAAGAGAACTAAAAGAGGAAATAAATTTAAATTTAGATAATATAAATTATAAAATAAAATACTTAGAGATTCCTGATGAAAAAAGACATGCATATGGATTTATAGCAATTGGTAGAGTAGAAGAGACCAAAGAAGAATTACAGAAACATTTTGAAGAATACAAAAGATATTTAATTCAAAATAATTTAGAAATAGAATTTGAAAAATTAATGTTTTTACAAGAGAGTAATGCAATGGAGGAATTTAATGCACTGAAAAATCCTAAAAGACCATATTTAATAAATTTGATTAATGAAATAACCAGAGATTATAATAATAAAAAACAATAAAAATTCAAATTGATGAAAGGAAAAATATGAAAGAAGAAAAAATTAAAATTGTATCAGAAGTTGATGAATTAGAAATAGACTGTTTACTAATAAAACCAGAAGGCGAAATAAAAGGAATAGTGCAACTTGCACACGGAATGAACGAGCACAAAGAAAGATATATAGACTTTATGAAATATTTAGCAAAAAATGGATATGCATGTTTTATAAATGACCACAGAGGACATGGAAAAAGTCTAAAAAATGAAGAAGATATAGGATATTTTTACGAAAATGAAGCAGAAGCAGTAATAGAGGACTTGTATCAAATAACAAGATATCTAAAAGAAAAATTTAAAAACAAAAAATTAATATTATTCGGACATAGTATGGGGTCAATGATAGTAAGAAAATATATTGCAAAATATGACAATAAGATAGATGGTTTAATAGTATGTGGGTCACCAAGTAAAAATGTAAATGCAAAATTGGGACTAGCAATAGTAAAAATAATGGAAATATTTAAAGGTGAAAAATATCGTAGTAAATTTGTTAAAAATTTAATGTTTAATGGATATGGAAAAAAAGATAATTTGAAAAATAGCTGGATTTGCAATAATAGAGAAATAGTAGAAAAATATAATGCAGATGAACTATGTCAATATGACTATACATTAAATGGATTTGAAAATATTATAAGATTGATGATAGATATATATAATCCCAAAATATATAGAAAAAATAATTTAAAATTGCCAATATATTTTATAGCAGGAAGTGATGACCCTGTAATATCATCAGTTAAGGCATGGTATAAAGCTCAAACTTTTTTGAATGATTTGGGTTATACAAATATAAGTAGTGATTTATATGAAAACATGAGTCATGAAATTTTAAATGAATTAGAAAATAAAGTAGTATATGAAAATATATTAAAATGGATTAATAATTTAGTTTAGAAAAAAGACAGAAGAAGAAATAAAGGAGAAAATATGTCAGAATTAACGAAAAAAGCGCTAGCAGTATCTTTAAAAAAATTGCTTTCAAAAAAAGATCTATCAAAAATAACAATAGCAAATATAACAGACGAATGTGGAGTAAACAGACAAACATTTTACTATCATTTTAAAGACATATATGATTTATTGGAATGGATATACAAAAATGAAGTTATAGATGAAATAGATAATAAAGATGAAGATTGGCAACAACGTTTTTTGTATATATTTAAATATGTATTAAAAAATAAAGAATTTGTGAAAAATACATATAATTCCATAAGTAGAGAGTATTTATTAAGATTTATTTATATGCAAACAAATAAATTATTAATAGATTTTATAGATAAAGAATCAGAGGGTATGAATATAAAAAAAGAAGATAAAAAATTTATGGCTGATTTTTATAAATATGGCTTTGTTGGAATCTTACAGGAATGGATAGAAGATGGGATGAAAGAGCAACCAGAGGTTATTATTAAAAAGTTGAATGATATTATTGAAGGTGATTTCAAAAAAGCACTAGAAAAAATGCAAAATTAAAATTATTATGCTTCATAGAGCTATTATACTGTCAAATATAATAAACTATGAAGCATAAATTTGTTTTTATATATTTATACAAAAATATAAAAATGTCTAAAAACTATACATATTTAAATACTTGTATATTGAAAATTTAAAAAAATTGTTTTTATAATACTTCAGTAACAAAGGAGGAATAAAATATGTATTATAGTAATGGAAATTATGAAGCATTTGCACACCCTAGAAAACCAGAAGGAGTAGACAACAAATCAGCATATCTCGTAGGAGCAGGGCTTGCATCACTTGCAGCTGCATGTTTCTTAGTAAGAGATGGACAAATGAAAGGTGAAAATATTCACATATTAGAAGAAGCAAAATTACCAGGAGGAGCATGTGATGGAATTGAAGATGCTCAAAAAGGATTTATAATCCGTGGTGGAAGAGAAATGGAAAATCACTTTGAATGTTTATGGGACTTATTCCGTTCAATACCATCATTAGAGACAGAAGGAGCATCAGTGCTAGATGAATATTATTGGCTTAATAAAAAGGATCCAAATTATTCATTAATGAGAGCAACAGTAAAAAGAGGTCAAGATGCACATACAGATGGAAAATTTACATTATCTGAAAAAGCATCAATGGAAATAATAAAATTATTTATGACAAAAGATGAAGATTTATATGATAAAAAAATAACAGATGTATTTACGGATGAATTTTTTAAATCAAATTTCTGGTTATATTGGAGGACAATGTTTGCATTTGAAGATTGGCACAGTGCACTAGAAATGAAATTATACATTCAAAGATTTATACATCATATTGGTGGATTACCAGATTTTTCTGCATTAAAATTTACAAAATATAATCAATATGAATCATTAATATTACCAATGGTGAAATACTTAGAAAGTCATGGAGTTCAATTCCAATATGACACAAAAGTTACTAATGTTTTATTTGATATTGATGGCAACAAGAAGACTGCTAAACAAATAATATGCATTCATAATGGTGAAGAAGAAACAATCAATTTAACAGTAGATGATTTAGTATTTGTTACAAATGGAAGTTGTACAGAAAAAGCAATGCTTGGAGACCAAAATACAGCACCAGATTTGACTATACAAAATGGCGAAGGTGCATGCTGGGACTTATGGAGAAAAATTGCAAGACAAAGTCAAGATTTTGGACATCCAGATAAATTCTGTTCAGATATTTCTAAGACAAATTGGGAATCAGCAACAGTTACAACATTAGATGATAAAATACCACCATATATAGAGAAAATCTGTAAAAGAGATCCATTTAGTGGTAGAGTTGTAACAGGTGGAATTGTTTCAGTAAAAGATTCCAATTGGTTAATGAGTTGGACAATAAATAGACAACCACACTTCAAAAATCAACCAAAAGGACAATTAGTAGTATGGGTTTATGGTTTATTTACAAACAAACCAGGAAATTATATAAAGAAACCAATGAGAGAATGTACAGGTAAAGAAATTACAGAAGAATGGCTATATCATTTAGGTGTACCAGAAGATCAAATAGAAGAACTAGCTACAAATTCAGCAAATTGTGTACCTTGCATGATGCCATATATAACAGCATTCTTTATGCCAAGAACAGCAGGAGATAGACCAAAAGTTGTTCCAGATGGATGCAGAAACTTTGCATTTTTAGGACAATTTGCAGATACTGTTAGAGATACTGTATTTACGACAGAATATTCTGTAAGAACTGCTATGGAAGCGGTTTATACATTATTAGATGTTGATAGAGGTGTTCCAGAGGTATTTGGTTCTTGCTATGATGTTCGTGTGTTACTTGATTCTACTTCTAAGATGATGGATGGTAAGAAATTGTCTGATATGAAGTTACCTTTTGCTACTGAACTTGTTGCTAAAAAGGCATTGAAAAAGGTTGAAGGTACTGTTGTTGAGGATTTATTAAAGAGATATAATTTGATATAAAATAGACTTTTGTGAGTCATCTTGGAGACGTATATTTTGGTGATATCGTAGTAAAAAAGGATATTTTGTAATAAAAATGATATAATAAAAAAGTAGAAATTTTCTGCTTTTTTATTGTTTTTATAGGTATAATTATATATAATGTAAAAAGTATTAAGAATTAAATGTCCTAAGAAGATATGTCCCAAAAAGGAATCCTAAGGATAGAAAGGATGAACATTGTGAAAAGAGAAGAAAGCATAGGTATTTTTGACTCAGGAATAGGAGGAGTAACAGTTCTAAAAGAAATAATAAAAATATTACCAAACGAAAATTATATATATTATAGTGATTCTAAAAATAATCCATATGGAGATAAAACTGATGAAGAAATAATTGAAATATGTGATAAAATTGTAAGTAATTTTATTGAACAGAAATGCAAGACAATAGTAATTGCTTGTAATACAGCAAGCGCAAAGGCTGCTAAAAGTTTAAGAGAAAAATATCCATATATACCGATAATTGCAATAGAACCAGCATATAAAATGGTATATGATTTTGCATTTGATAAGGTGACACTTGTAATGGCTACAAAGGGAACAATAGAGAGCGAAAAATTTCATAAATTATATAATAAATATGATAATCATAAAACTTATTTGATGGCTTGTCAGGGACTTGCTGATATTATTGAAGAGGGGAATAAAGAAAAAATCGAAAAATATTTGAAAAAAAATTTATCTAAATACATAGGAAAGGTCCATAATGTTGTTTTGGGGTGTACGCATTATCCTTTAATACAAGATGAAATAAAGGATGTATTGGGGGATGTTGAGTTTTTTAATGGTGCAGAGAGTTTGGCAAAACATTTAAAAGATATTTTAGAAGAAAATGATTTAGTAAATAATTCTGATGATAAAGGGAGAATTGAGTTTTTTGATTCTAGTAATTCTGAATATAAAAGAGAAAGATTTTTTAGCAATTTAAAAATAAATGTATTTAATTCAAAAAAATGTTCGTAAAAGTATTGACAAAATAAAATTCAAAATATATAATAAGACCAAACAAAAAATCGCAAATAATTTGTTCGATAAAATACAGAAAAATAAGTGTTATTACTAAATAATATGTATGATTGAACAATATAAAGTTTTTTAGGAGGTCTTTTTATGATATCAACATTACACATTAAAAATATAGGAATAATAGATGATTTAAGTATAGATTTAAATGAGGGATTAAATGTATTAACAGGTGAAACAGGAGCAGGAAAAACTCTAATAATAGATTCATTAGGAATAATATCAGGCGGAAGATTTTCTAAGGAAATGATAAGAAAAGGAGAAACAAATTCATTTGTAGAAATATGCATGTATGAACCAGAAAATGAGAATTCAATAGATGGAAATATTATAGTATCAAGAGAAATAAATAGTAATGGAAAAAATATGTGCAAAATAAATGGAAGAATGGTAACTGTAAATGAGCTTAGAAATTTTATGAGTAAATTTATAGAAATACATGGTCAAAACGACAATCAAAGTTTGCTTGACAATAAATTTCATTTAAAATATCTAGATGGTTTTATAGGAGAGAAAATAATTAATATAAAAAGACAATATAAGGAAAAATATGAAAAATATTTAGAAATAAAACAAGAATTAAAAAATAATTATGGAGATGAAAAAGAAAGAGAAAGAAAACTAGATTTGTTAAGATATCAATTTAATGAAATAGAAGAAGCTAATTTAAAAGTAAATGAGGAAGATAATTTAGAAGAAAAAAGAAAGCTAATGATAAATTCAGAAAAAATATCTAAAAATTTAAATGAAGCAGACATTGCAATAGGTGAAAATAGTATAGATAGTTTGAATGTGGCAATAAGGGCATTAGAAAAAATTGAAAATATAGACAAAGAGTATGAAGAAATTTCTAGTAATTTAAAAAATATATATTATGAATTACAAGAAATTTCAAGAGATATATCAGAACATAAAGAAGATGTATATTTTGATGAGCAAGAAAGAAATGAAGTTGAAGAAAGACTTGATTTAATTTATAATTTAAAAAGAAAATATGGTAATGATGTTAAGGAAATTTTGAATTATAAAGATGAAATAGAAGCGGAAATAAATCATATTGAAAATCTAGATGAATATAATAATAAACTAAAAAAAGAATTAAAACAAATAAAAGAAGAAATGACTCAATTAGCTAAAAAAATGAATGAATTGAGAACAGAATATGGAAAAGTTTTAAGTATAAATATAAACAAAGTTTTAGAAGATTTAGAAATGAAAAATGCTAATATAAATATTCATGTAGATTATAATGAAGATGAGTTCTTTGAAAATGGAAAAGATGTTGTAGAATTTTATATTACCACAAATTTAGGTGAAGATGAAAAACAATTGTCAAAAATAGCATCAGGTGGTGAAATGTCAAGAATAATGCTTGCAATAAAAAAAGTATTAGCAGATACAGATAAAATGCCAGTTTTGATTTTTGACGAAATAGATACAGGAATTAGTGGAAAGGCAGCAGGTGCAGTTGCAGAAAAATTAAATGGAATTTCTAAAAATCATCAAGTATTATGTATTTCACATCTACCAAGTATTGCAGCAATTGCTGATTATAATTATTTTATTAGTAAAAAAGTTGTTGAAAATAGAACAAATACAAATATAAAGTTATTAAATGAAAAAGAAGCTATTGAGGAAATTGCACGTATTTCTTCTGGCGAGATTAATGATGCTACTATTCAATATGCTATGCAATTAAGAAATAAAAAAGTAAGTTAATAAGTATAAAATTAAAAAAAATAGAGTAAAATACTACCAAAAAGAAAGGTGGTATTTGAGTATGAAAGATTATTTAGCAATAAAAAATATAGAGGCATTAGAAATATTAGATTCAAGAGGAAATCCAACGGTTCAAGTTGAAGTTATAACAGAAGGAGGATTTTCAGGAGTTGCTATGGTTCCATCAGGGGCATCAACAGGAAGTTTTGAAGCGGTAGAATTACGAGATAATGATAAAAGCAGATATATGGGAAAAGGTGTAAACAAAGCTGTTGAAAATGTAAATAAGAAAATAGCAAAAAAATTAATAGATATGAATGTTTATGATCAAAGAAAAATAGATAGAACTTTGATAGAACTTGATGACACATTAAATAAATCAAATCTTGGAGCAAATGCAATTTTAGGAGTATCCTTAGCAGTAGCCAAAGCAGCAGCAAATTCATTAGGAATGGAGTTATATAATTATATTGGTGGAATAAATGCGATGGAATTACCTATTCCAATGATGAATATTTTAAATGGTGGTAAACATTCTGATAATAATATTAATATACAAGAATTTATGATAGTACCAATAGGAAGTATAACATTTGCAGAGAGATTAAAAAGAGGTGTGGAGGTATATCATACATTAAAAAAAGTTTTGAAAGAAAAAAGACATTCTGTTGGAGTTGGTGATGAAGGTGGTTTTGCACCAGATTTAAAAAATGAGGAAGAAGCATTAGATTCTATAATAGAAGCAATAAAAAAAGCTGGGTATGAGCCGGGAAAAGATATATGTTTAGCACTTGATGTGGCAAGTACTGAAATGTATGATGAAGCTAAAAAGATAGGAAAAGATGGATATTATTTTTGGAAAACAGATATATTTAAAACAAAGCAAGAAATGATTGAGTATATTATAGATTTGACTGAAAAATATCCAATTATATCAATAGAGGATGGATTGGCAGAAGAAGATTGGGAATCATGGAAGAATTTGACTCAAAAAATAGGTAATAAAGTTCAATTAGTCGGAGACGATTTATTTGTTACAAATATTAAAAGATTACAAAGAGGTATTAAGGAAAATGTTGCAAATGCAATTTTGATTAAATTAAATCAAATAGGAACTTTAACAGAGACTCTTGATACAATACAAGAAGCAAAACAAAAAGGATATAAAACTATAATTTCGCATAGATCTGGTGAAACAGAGGATACAACGATTGCAGATTTGGCAGTTGCTGTAAATGCTGGACAAATAAAGACAGGAGCACCTTGTAGAACCGATAGAGTTGCAAAATATAATAGACTTTTAAATATAGAAAATCAGTTGATAGATTATGATATGTAAGAATAAAATAAAAATATGAATAAATATTGATAAATTCTTAGATTTAAAGAGTGTGAAAAACTTTACATTTTATGTAAAATACTGTATAATATAAATGTAACTATAAATATAAGTTTTAGTTTAAAAGGAGAAAAAAATGAAGATGCGGAAAAAAAATTTAGAAGTAGTGCATGCAAGTGCAATGTCAAATGGGGTAAAGTTTTATGCCCAAAGACAGAGGGGATACATTGCTATATCAACAGTAGATGAAAATGGAACAGTTAAAGTACAGTGGTGTAATAAAAGAGAGTATATAAAAGAAAAAAGCTTTGCAGAAAAAATGTATGAAATAAAAGAGATGCTGTTTTACACACTCTGCCTGATGCCAATAGTCATTTTATTTGCAAATGTATTGGAGTGGTTTATGAGAAACCACAATGCAGGAGATGGTGCCTGCTTTTTTCTAGTAGGGTTTTCAATTACATTATTGTTGGGATTTTTTGAGAGTTATTTTATAAAAAGAAAGAGAAAAAATTTTTTTAAATACCATGCTGCTGAACACATGGTATGCAATGCTTATAAAGCATTGCAAAGAGTACCAACAATTAATGAAATAAGGGAGTACTCTCGGTATAGTTCGAGTTGTGGAACAAATGCCACAACTGAAATAATTATTATTTTGCCGTTAATGAGTTTAGCGGAAAAAATTTATTATTTTTATAATTGGCCACCAATTGTACTAGTTATTATGACTGGGATCATAACCATATCAGTTCTAGTTCTAGAACGATATGGCTATCTGAATTTTCTGCAATATTTTACAACCGAGAAGCCAGACGAAATAGAGCTTCTGGTTGCAATCGAGGGATTGAAGATGTGGGAGGAGAAAGAAAAAATTGATTTTCCTCCTAGTTCTCCAAATGAGTTTAGCTGAAACTCATTTTTCTCCCCCATAACTGTAAAGTTATGGGGGAATTTCTTTTTATTATAAAATTATATTCAGATATATTATTAATAGAATATAAATATAGATATAGTTATTCAACTCTTCTTTGAGTTCTTTCATTTGTGGATTGACTATTAGAACACATTTTTTCATACTCTTTACATTTAATTTTGTAATCCATTTGCATACATAGATATCTGTAATATAAAAAGGCTTGTTCATATTGAGCCATAGGATTAAACATAGGATCTCTATAAATTTCATTCATATCAGGATTACTAGGACTAGTAAAGCCATTCATTTGTTGAAAAGTAGAAAAATCCATAAAAGGTGGCATATTATTAAAATCTTTATCCATAAAACCAACTCCAATCATATAATAAATTATATTCAAAAAATAATATAAATATTCTATAAAAAAGAATATAATTGCGGTATATAAACCAAATTATTTTATAAATTAAAATTTAAAAAAGGAAAAATATTTATAGCAATAAAAGTATAAATGGCAGCAAAAAGTCCATGTAATAATTTTCCATATATATAAGGTTTAATTGACAAATCAGTTTTTGATGTAATACTTAAAACTTGAAGTAGGACAGATAAACCACCACATCCAAGCAAAAATGCTGTAATAATAACATTAGCTGAAATGTGTTTAATATTTATACCAGCAATTGAGCTAATACCATTAGTAATTTCTAGTAATCCAGTTAAAATTCCATAGATAAAAGAGTTGTCTATATGTAAAAAATTGAAAATTGGTGTAAGTACTAGAATTAAGCAATTTAAAATACCGCTGGATTTTAGAATAGATATTACACTAGAAAATATAACTACAAATCCACCTATCATTAAAATTGTAGAAATGCTATTAGTAATGCTTTTTCCAAGAACTTCTCCTAAATTAGAAAAAGTCACATTTTTATATTTTGAAGAAGTAGAAGTTTTTGTGCAAGTATAATCAGGATTGTTTTTTCCAAATTTCCAAAATCTAAAAATAATTCCGACAGTAATACAAGCTAAAACATGAGTTATAAGTAATAACAATCCTATTGTAGAATTACCGAACATACTTATTCCAACTGTTCCAACTATGAATAGAGGACCAGAATTATTCGTGAAACTTAGTAATCTTTCACATTCTTCTTTTGAACAGATGTTATTTTGTCTAAAATCGCACGCAATTTTTGCACCAACTGGATAGCCACTAATAAGTCCCATTATAAAACCAAAGGAACCTTCTCCTCTAATATTAAAAAGTGGTTTCATTATTTTGTTGAAAAATCTTCCCAAAAGATTTACAAAAGTAGTGTTCATTAATAATTCTGTTGCTACAAAAAATGGAAATAAAGCTGGTACGACAGAGCTTGCCCAAAGAGATAATCCTTTTTTTATGGCAGGCAAGTTACTTGTAGAAAATAATAATAGACTTGCTCCAAATGCTAAAAATATTAATGCAAATATATTTCTTTTTATTTTTAATACTAAGAAATGACATTTTGAAAACATATAATCACCACAATAAAGTGTATGAAATATATTTTATAAATATTTGTGTTTTGTATTGTAAAGTTTAGAAAATGTTGATATAATGATATACATAAAGTGATTTGTAAAATAAGAGATTATAATTTTTTTATTTTATGATAAGCAAAAAAATGAAAAGAAAGGAGTTGATATTATGTCTGAAGCGCAAATACAAGCAATAAAAGACGTAATAAAAATGACACCTCGTCTTAGTGTGGATTGCTTAAATTCAATAAGAATTTTAATGGAAAAAGCAATTGAATCAGAATTGCTAAGATTAGAGCCAACAGTTATCCTTGATAATATGGATATTACTGAAAAAGTAATGTATTTAGATTATTTAATGGAAAGTAAAGAAACTAAGGAACAAGAGCTAAAAGATGCCGTGTCATTTGAAGAAGTACTAAAAAGAGAGGGGTTGACATTCGATGATTTACAAGATAAAAATTAGAACCAAAATGAATATAGACTTAGGGTTGGCAATTATAGAATTATCTATGAACAAAATTTAAATGAATTTATCATTCTAATAACAAAAGCCGAGAATAGAGGCCAAATTTATAAATCTATATAATCCTAAAATTTAAAGGATTTAGAATTCAAAACTCAAAATAAATAATTAATAAAATCAAAAAAATTCCCAAAACAAGTTTTAAAAATTGAATAAAAACCTAAAAAAAGCACATGCTTTATTTGGAGGTATGTGCTTTATGGAAAATAAATTTAAAAATCAAATATTAAGCGAAAATTTACAAAATCAAACAATACAAAATAAAAAAGAAACAATAAAATATGGAGAAGAAGAGGTAGAAGATACAACAAAATATGGAGAGTTTGTAACATCATATTTTGCGTGGGTACCGATGTCAAAACAAAAAGAAAATGTAGAAAAGTTAGAAAATATAACAAAAAAAGAGAAAAATAAAGATAAAAAAAGAATATGAAAGAATAAAAGCTAAAAAAGGTCAGAAAAGGTCAAAAAATGAAATTGCATTATTTTTAAACCTGAGTATAATATAAATATAGGTCAAAGAAAGTCAAAGACAAAAATAAAAACATAAATGATGTAAGGTCAAAAGTTTTTAAATTAAACATATCAAAATTAAAAAATAAAAGTTAAAAACGCACAAAAAGACAAAAAATTTAAAAGGAGGCTGATAAAATGAGAATGTCAGATGTAATAGAAGATTTCATCAAAGATTTATTTGATGAGGACGAAAGTGATCTAATAGAAATACAAAGAAATGAACTAGCTCAACATTTTAATTGTGTACCATCACAAATAAATTATGTAATATCAACAAGATTTAAGCCATCACAAGGATATTATGTAGAAAGCAAAAGAGGTGGTGGTGGAAACATCAAAATTAGAAAAATAAATAATACGAAATCAGATTATATAATGCATATAATAAATAATGTAGGAAAAACAATTACAACAAATGACATTGATATTTTATTAAGTGATTTTTTAACATATAATATAATTACTGCTCAGGAAGCAAAACTTTTAAAGGTTGCAACTAGTGATAATGTTTTAAAACTTGACAAAGATATAAAGGATGATGTTAGGGCAAGGATATTTAAAAATATGTTGTTAAATATAGAATAAAATAATAATCAATAGATTTTGAAAAATTGTGAGAAATTTATAGAAAATTTTTAAAGATATATAAATAAGAAGGAGTGATTAATATGTTATGTGAAAATTGTGGAAAAAGAGAAGCAAATGTAAGATATTCAGAAAATATTAATGGAGTAAAAAAGGAGATGCATTTATGTGAGGAGTGTAGCCGAAAATTAGGAATATCATCAAAGATGGATTTCAGTATGCCATCATTAGATATACCAAGCTTTTTTGGAAGTTTCTTAGAAGATTTTAGTACACCTGAATTTATGCCATTTTTAAATGAAGTAAAACAGTTGACTTGTGATAGCTGTGGTTCGACATTTGAAGATATAATTAATTCCGGAAGATATGGATGTGCAAATTGTTATGATGTTTTTGAGGATAGAATGGATCCGATTTTAAAAAAATTACAAGGTGCTAATAGACATAATGGTAGATTGGGAAAAATATCAGATAATAAGGTTAAATTTGAAGAGAAAGATAAAGTTTCTAATGAACAAGGAGCAAATGAGAGTAATAAATTAGAAAAATTACAAAATGATTTAAAACTTGCAATTAAAGAAGAAAGATATGAAGATGCAGCTAAATTAAGAGATGAAATTAAGAAAATGTCAAAATAAAGACATTTTCTTAAAAAATGAAAGGAAGTTGAAAAAATGAATTGGTATTTACAAAGTGGTAAAGAATCAGATGTGGTAACAAGTACAAGAATCAGATTTGCAAGAAATTTACCAGAATTCAAATTTAATTTAAAAGATAAGAAAGACATAGAAAAACTAAAAAATAAAATAAAAGAAAATGTATATGCAATAGGATATGGATTAAAATATTTAGAACTAAAAGATATGGATGACATAACAAAAATGAGTCTAGTAGAAAAAAACTTAATAAGTCCAGAATATGCAGTACATAATGAAGATGGAGCAATCCTAATAAATGATGAAGAAAATATCTGTATAATGATAAATGACGAAGATCACTTAAAAATTCAAGTATTTAGTAGTGGTTTAGAATTAGAAAATACATTAAATTATGCAATAGAAGTAGATCAGAAAATTGAAGAAATTTTAGGATATGCAACAAGTAAAAAATACGGATATTTAACAAGTTTACCAACAAATTGTGGTACTGGATTAAAAGCATCTGTAATGGTACATTTGCCAGCACTTACAATAACCAAAAATATAAATAAAGTATTTTATACAATAAATAATTTTGGAGTTAATATAGTAGGTGCATATGGAGAAAACAGTAAAGAGTATGGAGATGTTTTTCAAATTTCTAATAAAAGAACATTAGGTGTTACAGAAAAAGAAATAGTTGAAAATATCAAAGTAGTTACAGAAAAATTAATTGAACAAGAAAGAAAGGCAAGAAAGTTCTTAGCAAAAGATACACTTGATTTAGAGGATACTATATACAGAAGTTATGGATTGTTAAGCAATTGTAGAAAAATATCTTTTGATGAGGCTCAAAAATTGATTTCAAATGTCAAGATAGGGACAGATTTGGGTATATTACCAGAGTTAAATGATAGTAAAGTTCAACAATTAATTTTATATACTAAACCTGCAAATATGCAAAAGTATTTAGGTGAACAGTATGAGGCGTTAGAAAGAGATATAAAAAGAGCAGAGGTTATAAAAAAGATAATGTCCATTTAGGGACGCTTCTTAAAAGAACATGAAAATGATGTGACAAAAAGATATGTCTCCTAAAGGACAAAAATGAAGGGAGTGAATTAAAATGACATACAAATTTACAAATAGAGCAAATAAAGCAATAGAAATTGCAAATGACATAGCATTAGAGCTAGGGCATAGCTACATAGGAACAGAGCACATATTATATGGACTAGCAAAAGAGGGAAACGGAATAGCATCAAAAGTATTAGAAAATCAAAATGTAACAGCAGATGATATTCTAAATAAAATTGAAGAACTAATTGGTAGAGATGAACCAATTGAAAATATAGTTGATTTTACACCAAGAACTAAAAGAGTTGTAGAATCAGCATTTATTGAAGCAAGAAAATTAGGATATAACTTTATAGGAACAGAACATCTTTTAATAGGAATATTAAGAGAAGGAGACTGTGTTGCAGCAAAAATCTTACTAGATTTAAATGTAAATATTCCAAAACTTTATAATGAAATAATAAAAGTCATAAATGAAGGAGAAGATTACAATTCAAATGATGATAGTACAAATAATGTAAATGGAGCAAAAAGAAGAGGCAAAGGTAGTTATAATCAAACACCAACATTAAATCAATTTGGAGAAGATTTAACTAAAAAAGCAGAAGAGGGAAAATTAGACCCTGTAATAGGAAGAAAACAAGAAATTGAGAGAGTAATTGAGATTTTATCAAGAAGAACTAAAAATAATCCATGTTTGATAGGTGAACCTGGTGTTGGTAAAACAGCAGCAGTTGAGGGGTTAGCTCAAAAGATAGCATCTGGTGATGTACCAGAAGTTTTGAAAGATAAAAGAGTTGTAACACTTGATATTTCTGGAATGGTTGCAGGTGCAAAATATAGAGGAGATTTTGAGGAGAGAATAAAAAAAGCTTTAAATGAAGTTAAAAAAGCTGGTGATATAATTCTTTTCATAGATGAAATTCATACAATTGTTGGAGCTGGTGCGGCAGAAGGGGCAATTGATGCAGCTAATATTTTGAAGCCATTACTTGCAAGAGGAGAGATTCAATTAGTTGGTGCAACAACTTTAAATGAATATAGGAAATTTATTGAAAAAGATGCAGCTCTTGAAAGAAGATTTAGCCCAGTTATTGTAAATGAGCCATCTGAAAAAGATACAATTCAGATTTTAAAAGGAATTAGAGATAAATACGAGGCACATCATAATGTAAAAATTACAGATGAAGCAATTGAAGCAGCAGTAAAATTATCTATAAGATATGTAACGGATAGGTTTTTGCCAGATAAAGCAATTGATTTAATTGATGAAGCTTCTTCAAAGGCTAGGTTAAAAACATATACAGAGCCTGATAGTTTAAAAGAATTGCAAGAAGAAATTGAAAAGACAAAAAATGAAAAAGAAGAGGCTGTATTAAATCAAAAATTTGAAAAAGCAGCAGAGTTAAGAGATTCTGAGAAGGCTTTAAGAGAAAGATTTGAAGAAGAGCAGAGTAAGTGGAAAAACAAAAATACGAAATCAATTGTTACTATAACAGAAGAAAATATTGCTGAGGTTATTGCTAATTGGACAGGTATTCCTGCTAAAAAAATAACAGAGGATGAAAATGAAAAATTAAAAAATCTTGAACAAGAATTGCATAAAAGGGTTATTGGTCAAAATGAAGCAGTAGAAGCGGTTTCAAAGGCTATAAGAAGAGGTAGAGTTGGGCTAAAAGACCCAAAGAGACCAATAGGTTCATTCCTATTTTTAGGACCAACAGGTGTTGGTAAAACAGAACTTTCAAAAGCATTGGCAGAAGTCCTATTTGGAGACGAAAATGCGATGATAAGATTAGATATGTCTGAATTTATGGAACCACATTCTGTATCTAAATTAATAGGAGCTCCCCCAGGATATGTAGGTTTTGATGATGGTGGTCAATTAACTGAAAAAATAAGAAGAAAACCATATTCAGTAGTTTTATTTGATGAAATTGAGAAAGCTCATCCAGATGTTATGAATATGTTGCTTCAAATACTTGAAGATGGTAGATTAACAGATAGTCAAGGAAGAACAGTAAATTTCAAAAATACAGTTATAATAATGACTTCAAATTTAGGAGCAAGACTAATTACAGATAGAAAACAATTAGGTTTTGCAAATCAAGATGGAAAAGAAGATTCTAAAAAAGAATATGAAGAAATTAAAAAAGAAGTTATGGCAGAATTGAAAAAAGAATTGAGACCGGAATTTATAAATCGTATTGATGAAATAATTGTATTCCATAAATTAAATGATACTGATATAAATCAAATTATAGATATCATGCTTAAAGAAGTTGTAAATAGATTAAAAGAACAAAAATATGATATCGAGTTTGAACCAGATGTTAAAGAAATGGTTGCAAAAGAAGGTATTGACAAAAACTTTGGTGCAAGACCTTTAAGAAGAACTATTCAAAATTTAGTTGAGGACAAATTGGCAGAAGATATTTTGGATGGTAAATTGGTTAAAGGTAAAGTTAATAAAATAACAAAAAAACAATTGAGACAGTCATAAACTGTCTCAATATTCATCTTCATCAGAGTTTGTATTATTTTTTAAATAATCTAAAATATCTTTATCAGATATTTTAAGTACTTTAATAAGCTTTTTTAAAGTTTTTACAGTAGTTTTTGATTCATTATGTTCTAAGCGTTGCAAGTGTCTCCAACTTATATCTATTTTTTCAGCAAGTTCTTCTTGTGAAAAACCATTTTTTTGTCTATATTCTTTAATCATGTAGAAGCCTCCATCTATTTTTGTGATAATTATGTCATAATTGAAATTAAAAAACTATGATAAAAGTATCATAGAACCTTGACAACAAAATTGATTAATATGAACAATTGCGATATTTATATAATAATTAAATTATTATTAATTGATGCTGACATTTAAAAATGTAAAAATAGCGGAAGAATACTTGAAAAGTATTATTTTTTAGTATAAAATTGTATCAAGTAGCAAAAATAGGTAAAAACTATAAAATAGTAATAAAACAAAATAGGCAAAAGCCTAAAAGAAAGAAGGAATGAAAATGAACAAAAAAACAGTAAAAGACATTGATTTGAAAGGAAAAAAAGTATTTGTAAGATGTGACTTCAATGTACCAATGGACGAAAATCAAAATATCACAGACAACACAAGAATAAAAGCAGCATTACCAACAATAAAATACCTATTAGAACAAAATTGCAAAATAATATTAGCATCACATTTAGGAAGACCAAAGGGAGAAGTAAAACCAGAATACTCACTAAAACCAGTAGCAAAAGAACTATCAAAGCTACTAGGAAAAGAAGTAATAATGGCAAATGATGTAATAGGAGAAGATGCTACAACAAAAGCCGAAAACCTAAAAGAAGGCGAAATATTGCTACTTGAAAATGTTAGATTCCATAAAGAAGAAACAGATAATGATCCAGAATTTGCTAAAAAATTAGCATCAATGGCAGAAATATTTGTAAACGATGCATTTGGAACAGCACATAGAGCACATGCATCAACAACAGGAATAGCAGATTATATCCCAGGAGTATCAGGATTTTTAATAGAAAAAGAATTAAAATTCCTAGGAAATGCTGTAAATAATCCAGAAAGACCATTTGTAGCAATACTTGGAGGAGCAAAAGTTTCAGATAAAATAGGAGTAATTGATAGCTTATTAGATAAAGTTGATACATTAATGATTGGTGGAGGAATGGCATATACATTCTTTAAAGCACAAGGATATAATGTAGGAAATTCACTATGTGAAGTAGAAAAAACAGGATTAGCATTAGAAGCTATGGAAAAAGCAAAATCAAAAGGTGTAAAATTACTATTACCAATAGATACAAAAATAGGAAAAGAATTCAAACCAGATACAGAAAGTAAAACAGTAGCATGGACAGAAATTCCAGATGAATGGGAAGGATTTGACATTGGAGAAAAAACAATAGAAATGTTCAAAAATGAATTAAAAAATGCCAAAACTGTAATTTGGAATGGACCACTAGGACTATTTGAATTTGATCAATTTGCAATTGGAACAAATGAAATAGCAAAAACTCTTGCAGAATTAGATGCAACAACAATAATTGGTGGTGGAGATTCAGCAGCAGCAGTAGAAAAAGCAGGATTAGCTGATAAAATGACACATATTTCTACTGGTGGTGGAGCATCATTAGAATTCTTAGAAGGTAAAAAATTACCAGGAATTGAATGTTTACAAGATAAATAAAAAATAAGGATTGGAGAACGGAGTTAAATTTTGTTCCCAATCCAAAAATTTGAATGGAGAGAAAGTTATGAGAAGAAAAGTAATCGCAGGAAACTGGAAAATGAATATGCTTCCAAATGAAGCAATAGAATTTATAGACAAATTGACACCATTAGTAAAAGACACAGAAAATGAAGTAATACTATGTGTACCATATACAGATTTATTTTATGCACTATTAACAGCACAAAATACAAATATCAAAATAGGAGCACAAAACATGCACTTTGAAGAAAGTGGAGCATACACAGGTGAAGTTTCAGGAAAAATGCTAAAATCAATTGGTGTTGAATATGTTATAATAGGACATTCTGAAAGAAGACAATATTTTAACGAAACAGATGAAACAGTAAACAAAAAAATAAAAGCTGCATTTGCAAATGATTTAAAACCAATTGTATGTGTAGGAGAAACATTAGAACAAAGAGAAGCAAATCAAACACAAGAAATTATTACAAAACAAACAGAACTAGCATTAGAAGGATTAACAGAAGAACAAGTTCAAAATACAATAATTGCATATGAACCAATTTGGGCTATTGGAACAGGTAAAACAGCAACATCTGAACAAGCAAATGATGCAATAAAATCTATTCGAGACAAAATTTGTCAAATCTATGGACAAAATGTAGCAAACAGAGTTATAATACAGTATGGAGGTAGCGTAAAATCAAGCAATGCAAAAGAATTGTTTGAAATGTCAGATATAGATGGTGGCTTAGTTGGAGGAGCAAGTTTAAAATCCGATGAATTCGCTAAAATAGTAAATTATGCAGATTAATGATATATTATATAAATATAATCAATAAAATGTATAATTATAAAAGCATAAAAGGAAGGAGGAATATGTTAGTAATAAACTGACATAGACTAATAATGAAAGATAAAGTAACAATGCTAATGATATTAGATGGTTTTGGAGACAATAAAAATAAAGACGGAAATGCTATAAAACTAGCAAATACACCTAATATTGATAAACTAATGAAAAAATATCCAAACACAGACATATTTACAAGTGGACTACATGTAGGACTACCAGAAGGACAAATGGGAAATTCAGAAGTAGGACACACAAATATAGGTGCAGGAAGAATAGTATATCAAGAATTAACAAGAATAACAAAATCAATAGAAGATGGAGACTTTTTCAGTAATCCAGAATTTATAGCTGCAATTGAAAATTGTAAAAAACACAATTCAAAATTACACATTCTAGGATTAGTATCAGATGGAGGAGTTCACAGCCACAACAGACATTTATATGGATTATTAGAAATGGCTAAAAGAAGAGACTTTGAAGATGTATATGTTCACTGTTTCTTAGATGGTAGAGATACTCCACCAGCATCAGCAGAAACTTATGTTGCTGAATTGCAAGAAAAAATGAAAGAAAAAGGAATTGGAAAAATAGCATCACTATCAGGAAGATTTTATGCAATGGATAGAGATAAGAGATGGCAAAGAGTCCAAAAATGTTATGATGCACTAGTAAATGGAGAAGGAGAAAAAGCAGGAGATCCAATAAAAGCAATTGAAGATTCTTATCAAAAAGAAGTATTTGATGAATTTGTTGTACCAACAGTAATTTGTAATGGAAATGAACCAGTTGCAAAAATAGAGGAAAATGATTCTGTAATATTCTTTAATTTTAGACCAGATAGAGCAAGAGAAATAACAAGAGCCATAGTAGATCCAGAATTCGATGGATTTGAAACTAAAAAAATGAACTTATATTATGTATGTTTCACAAGTTATGATGAAACAATGCCAAATGTACATGTTGCATTTAAAAAAGAACCACTAAAAAATACATTTGGTGAAGTTGTAAGTGAAGCAGGATTAACACAATTAAGAATAGCTGAAACAGAAAAATATGCACATGTAACATTCTTCTTTAATGGTGGAGAAGAAAAACAATATCCAGGAGAAGACCGAATATTAGTACCATCACCAAAAGTAGAAACATATGATATGAAACCAGAAATGAGTGCATATGAAGTTACAGACAAAGTATGTGAAGCATTAGAAAATGATAAATATGATGTAGTAATTTTAAATTTTGCAAATACAGATATGGTTGGACACACAGGAAGTTTACAAGCTGCAATTAAAGCAGTAGAAGCAGTAGATGGATGTGTAGGAAGAATTGTAAAAATAATAGAAGAAAAACAAGGAAATCTATTAATAACAGCGGACCACGGAAATGCAGAACAAATGATAGATTATAAAACAGGAGAACCACATACAGCACATACAACAAATCCAGTGCCAATTATACTTGTAACAGCTAATAAAAATTATAAACTAAAAGAAAATGGAAAATTAGCAGATTTAGCACCAACAATGCTTGACTTAATGGGAATTAAACAACCAGAAGAAATGACAGGAGAAAGCCTATTAATCAGAGAATAGGGGTAAATATGTTAAAACATACAAAGAAAATAAAAGAGATGTACGAAGACATCCAAAGGCGCATATTTTATATGATTCCAGAAAAATGGGATAAAATGTATTTATATGCATCAGTATCAGACCTTATAGATAGACGAAAAACAGGGGAATTATTCTTCTATTATATTCCAAAAGGAATATTTAAGAAGAACCCTGTAAATGTCTATGAAATACCACAAAAATTTAATTTAGATGAAAAAGAATATTTGAAATTAGTAAATATATTATATGAAAAAATTGTAGACCTAAGAGAAGAATTCAAAAAATTAGAACTTACATCAACATGGTCAAATCTTACTATGAAAATTGAAGGAATAAAGTTTAAAGTTGAATATGATTATGAAGACTTGACTAAATCAAAATTTTCAAGTTATGAAAGACATATTATTTGGAGATATAACAATCTTGGAATTAGGGAAGAACAGTTGAGCAAAGAAGAACATAAAATTATTGAAAGATATTTACTAGGTGAAAAGGTTGTAAAAAGAAGAGAAAGATATGAAACTGGTATATACATAAAAAATATTAAAAATATAGTTGACTATGATACTGAAAATTATGATAGTGAACAAAATATAGAGTATGTTGCAACTAAGGATGAGAAAATTATAAACCAGATTATTATGTCCAATGGGCAAATAAAATAAAATAAAATAACAAATCAACGCAAAAGCGAATGAAAGGAGCAAAAAAGATGATTTATTCAAAAGAATTAGAAGGAATGTGTAAAGTAGCAAAAGGAGTAGACCATGGACCAGCACCAATTCCAGAAGAAGGAAAATGGGTAAAAGCAAAAGAAATTAAAGATATATCAGGTTTAACACATGGTATAGGATGGTGCGCACCACAACAAGGAGCATGTAAATTAACATTAAATGTAAAGGATGGAATAATCCAAGAAGCATTAATAGAAACAATTGGATGTTCAGGAATGACACACTCAGCTGCAATGGCAGGAGAAATTTTAACAGGAAAAACAATATTAGAAGCATTAAATACAG
>FR901863.1 GCA_000438255.1 Clostridium sp. CAG:389 | reverse complement strand
CCATCCCAATACTTCAAAACTATTATTAAGTAACAAAAAACTGACCAAGCATTCCAAATAAAAAATACTTGAAAAAAGTAGCAAAATCATATATAATATGAAAAAACAGAATAAAAGAGGTAATGAAAATGGGATTAAGAGATATAAAAGTTCCAAAGATGAAATTTAAAAAAATGAAAATGGACGTAATGGAAGAACTAAACGAAATAGACTATGAAAAACTAGAAAAAAAGAATTTAAAGAAAAAAAGAGAAACACCATATGAAGACATGACACATTACAAAACAGTAAGAGAATTCTTTTTAAACACAGCAGAAAAATATCCGAACGAAGACTGCATACTAGAAAAGCCAGATCATAAAACACCATACAAAATAACAACATATAAAGAATTCAAAGAAGATGTATTTGGATTAGGAACAGCATTAACAAATGTCTTAAACCTAAAAAATAAAAGAGTAATCATAATAGGAGAGACTCAATATGGTTGGTATGTATCATATATGGCAATGCTATGTGGTGTAGGAATTGCAGTACCAACAGATAGAGAATTACCATTAAATGAATTAGAAAATATAGTAAAAAGGTCAAGAGCATCAGCAATAATATATTCACCTAAAAAAGCAGAAGACATCAAAAAAATAAAAGAAGACATTCCAGAAGTAGAATATTTTATTGAAATGAAATCAGAGAACAAACTAGAAAACAAAGAAGTTGGATTACAATATTTAATAGATTTAGGAAAAGCAATAATAAAATCAGGAGACAATAGTTTCGAAAAAATAGAAATAGACCCAGAAGAATTTAAAATACTATTCTTCACATCAGGAACAACATCAAATGCAAAAGGAGTAATGCTAAACAACAGAAACTTAGCAGAAAACATCAATGCGGTATCAGCATATGTAAAACTATATCCAATAGATATGCTATTTTCAGTACTACCATTGCATCACTGTTATGAATCAACAATAGGGTTCTTACTACCAATGGCAACAGGAGCATCAGTAGCAATATGTGAAGGTTTAAGATATATAGTACCAAACTTACAAGAAGCTCATCCAACAGCAATTTTAACAGTACCATTATTAGTAGAAAGTTTATATAAAAAAATAAACGAAAAAATAGTAAAAAGCAAAAAAGACAAAATGGTAAACACAATGATATCAGTAACAAATGCACTAAAAGGTGCAGGAATAGACATCAAGAAAAAAGTGTTTAAAGAAATATATGACAACTTAGGAGGAAGATTAAGAATAATAGTATCAGCAGCAGCACCAATAGACAAAAAAGTTGGAAACTGGTTAGAAGATATAGGAATCACATTCTTACAAGGATATGGATTAACAGAAACTGCACCAATTGCAGCATTAACACCTGAATACAAACCATGTGTTGGTTCAGCTGGAAAGGCAATAGTTCAAGCAGATATTAAAATAAAAGATCCAAATGAAAACGGAGAAGGTGAGATTTTAATAAAATCACCAACTTTAATGTTAGGATATTATGAAGATGAAGAAGAAACTAAAAAAGTAATAGATGAAGATGGATATTTCAATGCAGGTGATATTGGATACATAGATGATGATGGATATATATTTATAACAGGTAGAAGTAAAAATGTTATTGTTACTCAAAATGGAAAAAATATTTATCCAGAAGAAATTGAGATGCTTTTAGACAAAGTTGACGAAATAAAAGAGTCTATGGTTTATGGTAAAAAACCTGATGCAAATAGTAGAAGAGAAGAAAAAGAATTAATTATTACTGCAAGAGTTATTCCAGATTATGATAAAATTAAAGAGTTACATGGAGATCTTTCTGAAAAAGAGATTTATGATGTGATTTGGAAAAATATCAAAGAGGTAAATAAAAAGTTGACTTCTTATAAGGCTATTAAGGCTTTGGAAATTAAAGAGGGAGAGTTTGAGAAAACTTCTACTATGAAAATTAAGAGATATAAAGAATTAAAGAATAATAAATAAAAATTCGGAATTGGGGAATATGTCTTCAATTCCGAATTTTTCTATGTTATAATATTATAGTTATTTATTATAATATAAAAAACATCTACAAAACGTAGATGTTTGGATGTGTTATATGGTTGCGGAGGATGGACTCGAACCACCGACCTCAGGGTTATGAGCCCTGCGAGCTGCCAACTGCTCCACCCCGCGATGTGTTGACTTATTTATTATACAACTTAAAAAAATGTTTTGTCAATAGTTTTTAAAAAATTTCCAAAAATTTCCGGTAAAGAAATTAAAGGCTAGTAGCAATAATAAAGTAAAACAAAAAAGAACCTTGTAATACCAAGTGGAATATGATAATATTTAAATATCGCCAAAAGGACAGAAGAGTTGGAGGAGAAAGCAACCATGAAATTTTTAGAAGATATGCTAGAAAAACAATATGGAATAGAAATAGCACAAAAGATAATAGAAGGATATCTAGCAAAAAGAAAAACAACACTAAGAATTAATACAATAAAAAGTAATAAAGAAGAAATTAAGCAAAAATTAGATGCAAAAAAAATAGAATATGAAGAAGTAAAATGGAGCAAAGAAGCAATTATAATAAAGAACGAAGATGAAAAAGCAATACAGAAAATGGACATATATACAAATGGTGAAATATATATGCAAAGTTTATCATCGATGTTACCTCCAATAATATTAGAACCAAAAGAAGGTACTGACATATTAGACATGGCAGCAGCACCAGGAGGAAAAACAACACAAATTGCAGCATTGACAAATAATAAAGCACACATAACAGCATGCGAAAAAAACAAAATAAGAGAGGAAAGGCTAAAATACAATATAGACAAACAAGGAGCATCATGTGTTTTTATAATGCAAAAAGATGCAAGATTTATAGATGACTTTTTCTCATTTGACCAAATTTTATTAGATGCACCATGCAGTGGTAGTGGAACATTGGACTTTAATGATAATAATATAGAGAAATATTTTTCAAAACAATTAATAGATAGATCATCATCAGTGCAAAAAACATTGTTGAGTAAAGCTATCAAATTATTAAAACCAGGACATGAAATGGTATATTCAACTTGTTCAATTTTATCATGTGAAAATGAAGATATAGTAGCACATTCTATAAAAAATGAAAATGTAGAAATTGTACCGATTCATTTTGAGGGAATGGAAGAATTACCATTACTTCCAACAAAAATTCATGGAACTTTATGTGTGTGCCCAACCGATTTATATGAGGGATTTTTTGTGGCAAAAATCAGAAAAAAATAATAATATGAGATATATTGTATATAAAAGTACAAAAAATGCTATAATTATGGAAAAATATAAATAGAGAAAGGATAATATAAAAATGAAGAAAAAATCAGAAAAAACAGGATATATATACATATTTACAAATCCATCATTCCCAGAATATGTAAAAATAGGATATGCAGATGATGCAAAAGAAAGACTAAAAACATTAAATTCGTCTTCGGCGGTTCCATTTGCGTTTAGGGCATATGCAACATATGAAGTTGACCATAAATTAGAAGATAATAAAATACATAAAATTATTGATACTATTAATCCAGAATTGAGAAGTATTGATGATGTAAATGGAAAGAAAAGAAAAAGAGAATTTTTCC
Source organism: Clostridium sp. CAG:389 (assembly GCA_000438255.1). Lineage (GTDB taxonomy): Bacteria > Bacillota > Clostridia > TANB77 > CAG-508 > CAG-269. The sequence goes on along the minus strand of FR901863.1, from coordinate 1,069 downwards.
AAATGTCAAAAGAGCAAGCATATACACTTTTCGAATGTATTGCTGAAATATCTGGAACTAAGGATAGGCTACATTTGGTTAAAGCAACAGAGAATGATATTAAAGCAGAAGTGGAAGCGAGCGAGATAAGAGAAATGAGTGTTAATAGACATCATTTTAAAAATATTGAATTTTATTCAAGCTTGACTAATAAATATTATTATACTAGAACAAGTAAACAGGGAACATTGAGTGTGTTTGAAAAAGATACAAATACAGAGATTCCTAATAATAGTAGTCCGTCTAAAAAACAAATAGTTTTACAGGCTTTAAAAGATTTGAATGCGGATGTGAATGATGGATTGACTTTATATCAGCTAGAACATAGACTAGAAAAAATCGTAAATTCATCAAATAATATTTCAGAATAAAATTAATAACAAATATAGAAATATTTGTTTATGGGGAAATTAAATTATTTTTTTAATTTCTCCACAAGCAATTTTAGCACCAAAATTACCACTTGGCTGAGTAGTAAAATCATCAGGCATATCATGGATAATTATAACATTTCTGATAATATTTTTAACTTTAAATTTATTAAGAAAAATACTCATATAACTGTACTCATTATTTTCAATTAATGGAGGCAAATCACCAACATGAAATGTATTGGAATTATGCACATTGAGTGGTATAATTGTGGAAAGTGAAAGGAAAGATTAAAAATGAGTTTAAAAAAGGGTAATGAAATAACAGTAAAAATTAAATGTGAATTAAATGAGTTCTATAAGATAGTAAAAGAAAAAGGATTCGAAATAAAAGATAAATTTTCAATGGATGATACATATTTCATACATGAAGAAGTAGATTTAGATAAGATAAATACAAGAGATATTATATCTAAAGCAGTATTAGTAAGAGATATTATAGGGAAGATGTCAAATAGAAGAACAAAACTAATAACATTTAAAATCAAAAACTTTGATGAGTCTGGTAATATATTAAGTCAAGAAGCTGTTAATTGTGATATTCTAGAAATAGAGGATGCTAAGAAATTATTAAAAGCAATAGGATACAAAGAAATTAT
>FR901862.1 GCA_000438255.1 Clostridium sp. CAG:389 | reverse complement strand
GTGAAGTGCTCTACCAACTGAGCTATATTGGCATTACAAAGAAATTATAGCATAAATAAAATCATTTTACAATAATCTTATAATAAATTAGGGGAATCATGCATAAAAATAGGAAAAATTTTAAATTTATAATAAAAAATAAAAATCTATTGACAAAAACAATACATAGTGATACTATGTATAAAAATACATAGAATTACTAGGTATTAAAATTTTAAAATAGGTACAAAAAGCACCTTAGAAAGGAAAGAAAAAATGAAAATCAACAAAGAATTATTAAAAGGAAGTACAAAAATGTTAATACTAGAAATGGTCAAAGACGAGAACATGTATGGATATCAAATGATAAAAAAACTAAAAGAAAAATCAAACGAAGTATTTGACTTCAAAGAAGGAACACTATATCCAATACTACACGCACTAGAAGAAGAAGGACTAATAACATCATATTGGGACGACACAACAGGAAAGAAAAGAAAATACTATGCAATAACAACAAAAGGCAAAAAATCATTAAAAGAAAAAAATGAAGAATGGAAAATATTCAGTGAATCAGTCAACAGAGTAATAGGAGGTGTTTCATTTGCAAATTAATGAATTTCTAAACTCTGTATGTGAGCAAATAAAATATAAACCAATACGAAACACAATATCAGAAGAATTAAAAAATCACATAGAAGACAAAAAAGAAGAACTAATAGAAAATGGACAAAACGAACAAGAAGCAGAAGAAAATGCAGTAGAACAAATGGGAGATGCAAAATTAATTGGAAAAGAATTAAATAAAGTGCATAAACCACGATTGGACTGGAAACTATTGATAATATTAATTATATTATTAGGATTTGGATTCTTAGTATCATATATAATAACACTAAATGAAGAAACAGAAATGATGAAATATATAAAGCAAAATGTAGCTGAATATATTACAACAAATTATATGTTAAAATATATAATGTATTTAGCAATTGGATTGATAATTGGGATAGCAGTATATTTTTACGATTATAAGAGATTAAAAAATAAATCATTAATATTATATGAAATTGCAACAGCAGTAATTATATTAACATTACTATTTGGAATGTCAGTAAATGGAATAAAATTTTTAAGAATAGGAAATCACGGAATAAGAGCTAATGCAATAGCAATGCCGTTATATATTATTGCATTTATAGGATTTTTAGAAAATATAAACAAAGAAAATAAACTAACAGAAATCTTTAAAGAGAAGAACATAAAAATCAATGCAAATATTTTGTTAGTGATAGCATTAAGTATAATATCACTAGTAATGCTAACATTAATTCCATCACTATCATCTGTAATAGTAATGGCAATTGCATATTTAATTTTAGCAACAAGAAAAATAAAGAATGAAAGTAAGAATAAGAAAAAAGACATATTAATTTTATGGGGAATACCAATCATATTAGGAATAGTTTTTCTTTTGTTAGAAGGTATTATGAATCCATTTTTTTGGGATAGATTTATTTCAGTATATAACCCAGCAGAATATGAAGATGGATATGGATGGATTTCATTAAATAGAAAACAAATAATTGATTCAGCACAAAAATTTGGAGAAGCTGGTAATATGAGTTATGCTATATATTTGTTTGATAGTGAGTCAAATAATGAAATTATATCAATATTAGCTCATTTTGGGTGGATACCTACAATTGCTTTAATTGTTGCAGTTGTTGCATTTTCTATAAAATTGGTAATCAATTCTTTTAAAATTAAGGAACAATATGGTGGTTTTATTATTTTAGGTATTGGATGTATGTTTATTTTGCAAAGTTTGTTTAATGTTTTGATTAATTTTAATTTGATTTATGATGCTAGTTTCAACCTTCCATTTGTGACATATGGTGGAGCTAATTTAGTAATAGATTTGATATGTCTAGCATTAATATTTTCTATATATCGTAGAAAAGACATAAATATGATGATAAATAAATAAAAATTAAAATTTACTAAACTGTAATATTATTTGATATTGTCATAATTTGTCGAACGATTTTTCTT
>FR901861.1 GCA_000438255.1 Clostridium sp. CAG:389 | reverse complement strand
TCATATTGATTTAATAAATCTTGTTCTTGTCTTTGAGCATCTTCTGTCCTGTTTTTTGCTTCTTTTGCATTTTTAAATAATCCTGTATTTGTTAATGATGATATTGTTATTCCTGATAAAATAAGCAATATTATAATTGTTATTACTAATGCTATAAGTGTTATACCTCTTTTTCCTTTTGTATATTTCATTCTTATTTCCTCCTTTGTTAATTTTTCACAAATCAATATAAAATTATACATATTAAAATTCACACTGCATATCAATTTATATTTTATAATTATCAAAAATAAATGTCAATACATCTGAATGATTTTATCGCATAAAAACAGATATTTATCAAATATAAAATCCTTCCCAAAAACACCATAAAATATTATATTATAATAGAAAAGAGGAATAAATATGGACAAATCAAACATAAACCAACATATAGGAAATAAATTTCAAGAATATAGATTAAAAAATAATTTAACACAAAATCAAGTTTCAGAATTAACAGGATTAGAACCAAGACATATTAGCCAAATAGAAAGAGGACTTTCAAAAGGAAGTATTGATACACTATTAAAACTATGTAATGCCTATAAAATTACCCCTGACATTATATTATATGATTTATTAGATGAAGATTTAAAAAACAATATTTCTATATATGAAGAGAAATTTAAAAAGTTAAGTCAAAGAGACAAAGATAGTATATTACATTTTATTGAATATTTCCTGTCAAAATAATCATTACAATTTTTTAATAAATATTTCTAAGTAGATTTCATTTATATAGAAATCTACTTTTTTATAATTTTTCTAAATCTTTTCCATATTTAACGCCTAATGAATATGCTAATGCAAAATAGTATTCTTCTGTATTATAAATTAATTCCATTATCTCATTAAATTTTTTCTTTTGATTATCTTCTAGAATCAAATCAAATTCATCTATCAAATCATACATTCTAGTATATTTTTCATTAAATTCTCCATTTTCTTTTAATACATCTATTTTTTCATTTATCATATTAGTAACAAATTTATAACTACCATCATTAAAAAAATCCATATACATTCTCTCCTTTATACATACTATATTTTAAGTATACCTAAAATAATATAAAATTACACATTTATTTTAAATTTAATATTAAGAACCAAAAAATCTATAATAAACTATAACCATTAAATATATATTGTTATTTTATTCTATTGACACATATACTAATATATACTAAAATAAAATTAGATAAAATAATTTCAATCAAAAGGAGTCCTATGGAAAGTTTATTAGAAAAAATATACAATGATAAAACATTTATAAATATTATTAAAGACTTATTAGAAAATGAAACCGTAAAAAAAATGAAAGACTATAAACAACATTATGAGACTAACTGTTTTGATCATTGCTTAACAGCTTCTTATTATTGCTACAAAATATGTAAAAAACTTGGATTAGATTATATTTCTTGTAGTCGAGCTGCTATGTTGCACGATTTATATTTATATAATTGGCGAAAAAGAGAAAATGGTCGAAAAGGATTACATGCCTTTACTCACCCTAAAACTGCTTACATAAATGCTTTAAAACTAACAAATTTAAATGTTAAAGAATCTGATATTATTTTAAAACATATGTGGCCTGTAACATTTTTTGCTTTTCCCAAATATAAAGAGAGTTTTATTTTAACATTAATTGATAAATACTGTGCTATTAATGAATCTCATGATGCGATTTACAACAATTTTTGCCAGAAGAAGTTTTTCAGATATGCTTATGTATTTTTATGTTTATTGTTTATTCGAGTTTAAAATAACCCCAAATTATTAAATAATTTGGGGTTATTTTATTTTTTTAGATTTTCTATTTCCTCATCTTTTAACCCTGTTATTTCTGAAATTTCTTTTTTTGAGAGATTTTTACTTAGCAGTTTTCTCGCTATTTCCTTTACCCCTTCGATTTTTCCTTCGATTTTTCCTTCGATTTTTCCCTGTTTTTTACCATTCATAAAAATTTTAGTATTTTCTTCTTGAATCATCTCAAATACAGCCATCATAGTATCATCTCCTCTATTTCTATTAAAATTATATTTTTTTAATATAATTTGTATAGTCATTATATGTAAATATTTCCATATTGCTTTATTTTATTTATTATAATATCATTTTTATTTTTTGTCAATATTTATTTTTAGGTTAATTAAAGTGCAAAATAGATGAAGCAGTTTACAACTACTTCACCTATTTTATCTAAAATTATTCTGCTTTGTTTTCTGTTGTTTCAGCAACTGGTGCTTCAACAACTTCTTCTTTAACTTCTTCAACAGCTGGTTCTTCAACTAAATCTTCTTTAACAGTAATTTCTCTGTTTTCAATTCTAGCTCCAACCATTTCCTTAGTTTTAGCAGCTTTACCTACTCTATCTCTTAAATAGAATAATCTAGCACGTCTTGCTTTACCTACTCTAACTAATTCAACTTTTTCAACTAATGGTGAATGAATTAAGAATGTTTTTTCTACACCAACACCGTAAGATGTTTTTCTTACTGTAAATGTTTGGTTAACTCCTCCACCTTGAACTTTAATTATAATTCCTTCGAAAACTTGGATTCTTTCTTTGTTTCCTTCTTTAATTCTAACATGTACTCTAACTGTATTACCAACTTTTAATTCTGGTATTTTATTCTTAAGTTGTTCGTGTTCTATTGATTTAATAATATCCATTTTAGAATTTACCTCCTTCTTTATTTATGAGCGGTGCCTACTTTGTTTGGCACGTCATCTATTTTTTCTAAAATTTTCTTATCTTCATCAGATAAATTAACTTTTTCTAAAAGATCTGGTCTTTTATCCAAAGTTCTTTTCAAACTTTGTTCTCTCCTCCATTTGTCTATCATTTGATGATTACCTGAGCGTAATACCTCTGGCACTTGTTGACCCTCAAAAATTTCTGGCCTTGTATATTGTGGATACTCCAAAAGTCCTTGTGCAAAAGATTCTTCTGTTGTTGAATCTTCTTTCAAAACCCCTTCTACATATCTACTTACAGAATCGATTAATACCATTGCTGGCAATTCTCCACCTGTTAATACATAATCACCTATCGAAATTTCTTCATCAACTATTGTGTCTAATACTCTCTGGTCTATACCTTCATAATGACCACAAAGAAGAATTAAATTTTTTTGTTTTGATAGTTCTTCTACTTTTTGTTGGTCTAATTTTTTTCCTTGTGGTGACATATAAATAACTCTTGTTTTTTCAGATTTTTCTGTGTTTTGAATTGCAAATTTATATGCATCATAAACAACATCTGGTTGAATTACCATACCAGCACCACCACCATAAGGAGTATCATCAACTTTTTTATGTTTATTTTTTGAAAAATCTCTAATATTTATTAAATTAACATTTATTAGTCCTTTTTCTTTTGCTCTTCCAATAATGCTTTCATCTAAAATATCAAACATTTCTGGGAAAAGTGTCAAAACATCAAATTGCATTTTGATTTTATACCTCCATTATTGTGCTTTAAATTAGTCCTTTTAAAAGATGAGCAACTATCTTTTTTTCATCTAAATTAATTTCTTTAATTACATCAGATATTGCAGGTAATAATAATTGTTTTCCAAGTTCATCTTTTACAACATATATATCACAACTTCCACTATTAAAAACATCATCTAATTTACCAAGTAATTTACCTTCATCAGAATAAACATCTAATCCTATTAAATCAACAATATAATATGTACCTTCATCAAGTTCCGGTTCATCTTGTCTATTAACTTTTAAATATGAATTACGCAAAAGTTCTGCATCTTCAACTTTGTCTATCCCTTTGAATTTTATTAATACCATATCTTTATGATATTTTACCTCTTCAATTTCATATTGCTTTTTAGTTTTATTTGATTCAATATATACTTTTTTCAAATTATCAAATCTAGTAATATCATCTGTAAAAGGTTTGACTTTTACCATTCCTTTAATTCCAAATGTATTAACAATTTGACCTATTTCTAAAAATTCTTGCATATTCTAACACCTACTAATCAATAAATTCTACTGAAACTTTCTTATGTTCCCTAGCTCCAACTGATTTAGCAACAGTTCTTATAGATTTTGCAAGTCTTCCTTGTCTACCTATTACTCTACCCATATCTTCATTTGCAACTTTTACTTCAAATACTATACCTTTTTCATCTTGTTTTTCAGTTATTTCAACTGCATCTTTATTATCAACAAGATTCAAAATTATAGTTTCAATAATTTCTTTCATAATTTAACCTCTCGCTAAAATTATTTTGCTGCATTTTCAATTAATTTTTTTACAGTATCTGTTGGTTTTGCACCATTTTTAATCCATTGTGCAACTTTTTCTTGATCTAAAACTATTGTAGATGGTTCTGTCATTGGGTTATATGTTCCTATTTTTTCGATTATTTTACCATCTCTTGGAGATTTAGAATCAGCAACTACTATATGATAGAAAGGAGCTTTTTTCTTTCCTTCTCTTTGTAATCTGATTTTTACCATTTCAAATTCACCTCCTAAAATTTATAGCATTTTTAAAATGCCATTTATTTATATAAATTTAAAAACTTAAAAACATTTTTATAAAAGTATTATATATACATCTTTTTTTAGTTTATTACATTTTAAAATTTTTCAAAGCATTTTCATCAATACCATTCATAAATTTTTTCATTCCACCTTTGCTTTTCATCTGCTTCATCATTTTTTGTGTCATTTCATAAGATTTAATGAATTTATTTATATCTTGTACTGTTGTTCCACTTCCCTTAGCAATTCTAATTCTTCTACTTGCATTCAAAAGTTTTGTATTTCTTTTTTCTTTTGGAGTCATAGAACAAATAATAGCTTCAATTTTCCCAAATTCCTTATCATCAACTTTTATATCTTTAAATTGATTCATACCAGGAATTAGTTTCAATAATGATGAAAAAGAACCCATTTTTTTCATTTGTCTAATTTGAGCCAAATAATCATCTAAATCAAGCTCACTCTTTCTCATCTTCTTTTCTAATTTTTCTGCTTCTTCTAAATCAAAAGCTTCTTCTGCTTTTTCTATAACTGCTAAAATATCACCCATACCCAAAATTCTTGATGCCATTCTATCTGGATGGAAAACTTCTATATCACTCATTTTCTCACCAGTTGCTGCAAATTTTATAGGTCTACCAGTTACCTTTTTAACAGAAAGTGCTGCACCACCACGTGTATCACCATCTAATTTTGTTAGAACAATTCCATCTATCCCAACTTTTTCATTAAATGTTTCAGCAACATTTACAGCTTCTTGACCAGTCATAGAATCTACAACTAATAATATTTCATGTGGTTTTACACTTTTTTTAACATTCTGTAATTCTTCCATCAATTGTTCATCTATTTGTAAACGTCCAGCTGTATCTAATATGATTACATCATTTAGTTTTGACATTGCTACATTTATTGCTTGTTTTGCAATATGTACAACATCTTTTGATTGTTCATTTGCATATACCGGAATATTTAACTGTGCTCCAACAACTTGTAATTGTTTTATAGCTGCTGGTCTATAAACATCACATGCTACTAATAATGGCTTTTTACCTTGTTTTCTAAATAGATTTGCAAGTTTTCCAGATGTTGTTGTTTTTCCTGAACCTTGAAGTCCAACCATCATTATTATTGTTGGTGGGTTTGGTGAAAAATTAACTTTACTTTCTGTTCCACCTAAAAGTTCAACTAATTCGTCTTTAACTATTTTTATAACTTGTTGTCCTGGTGTTAATGATTTTAAAACATCTTGTCCTAATGCTTTTTCTTGTATATTCGCTATAAATTCTTTTACAATTTTATAGTTAACATCTGCTTCTAATAGTGCAAGTTTTACTTCTCTTAACATTTCTTTTAAGTCAGATTCTGTAATTCTTGCTTTTCCTTTTAATTTTCTTGTTATTTCTTGCAATCTAGAAGATAGTCCTTCAAAAGCCATTTGATTTCCTCCCTATACTAAACAATCCAATTCTTTTCTTATAGTTTCCAAGATGTGAGCTACTTTTTTATCAGATGATGTTTTTTCTATTTTTGCTAGTTCTGATAATACGTGCTCTATTGTTTTTTCTTGATTCGACATCCTTTTCATAAATAACAACTTCTCTTCGTATTCGAAAAGCTTTTTTTCCCCCTTCTTTATTATGTCTCTAACAGCTTGCCTTGTTATACTATTGTTTTCAGCTATTTCTGATAGTGACAAGTCGTTATTGTAGTAGTCATTTAAGAGTTCAAATTGTTTATCTGTTAATAATTTACCATATAAATCACACAATATACTTATTTCAACGTTTTTTTCCATAATAACTACCCTCTTTTTTGTAATGCTATTATACTTTACACTATTTTTATTCATTTGTCAAGTGTTTTGCTAGATTTTTTCGATATTTACCCCACTTTTCGTTACATTTTATATTTTTATACTATTAATAAAAGGGACCCTCAGTAAAAAACTGAAAGTCCCTCTTATTAAAACGGTTTAATTTTTGTTAATAGCTTCCACAAGCTCTTTTTGAGTTCTTTCTGCTTCCGCTCTTGTTGCACTGTCCCATTCATTAGGTGTAAACTTTTCGTTGTTCTTATAAGCAAACATCAGCCCCCTAGATGAATTTACAACCGCTCCACCCTTTTGGTTATCAAAGTTCACAGCAATATCATTTGCCGTAGCTCCCTGTGCTCCATAACCTGGAACCAAGAAAAATGTATTTGGTAACATCCTTCTTAATTCTTCTGCTTCAACTGGATGCGTTGCACCAACAACAGCTCCAACAAGACTGTACTTCTCTTGCCAGCCACATTTCGTATACTTTCCCCACTCATCAACAAGTCTCGCAACTTTTTGATAAACTTTTTCTCCATCATCTGTCACAAGATTTTGTATTTCATCAGAGGAAGGATTTGAAGTTTTTAATAAAACAAAAACGCACTTGTCATTTTCTTTTGCCATTTCAATAAATGGCTTAACTCCATCTGTTCCGAAATATGGATTGATAGTAATTGCATCAATTGGTGACTCCTTATGCAAAAACGCTTTTGCATACTGCTTTGAAGTATTTCCAATATCAGCTCTCTTAACATCTGCAATAACAAATAAACCTTCTTCTTTTGCCTTTTCTGCACATGCCCAGAACAAGTCTGACATTCCAACAGCCTCAAAAAAAGCTATATTGATTTTTATTGCCGCTACCTGATCTTTTACAGCATCAATATACTTGTAGCAAAATTCCTGCATAAAATCACATGCAGCCATTCCACAGTTACCGGTTTCTTTTGGTAATTCAAGTACTTTTTCCATATCAGGATCAAGTCCTGCCAAAAGAGGTCCTTTCTGTTTTACAAGTTCATTTAACCGTTCCATTTTGTTCATACTTCTGACCTTTCTCCCATTTGGGATAAAAACTTTTTTATTTGGTTACCAAGAAACAGTTTAACATAATATTTTAATTTTGTCAACCATTGTTATTTTTCCAATTTTCTCTTTTGCACTGTATACGTAATCTTAGCCACAAAACTACTTGGAACAAAATGACTAAAAAATATACCAGCCTTAACATCTAATCCAGGCACAATATAAAATTTCCCATTAAATAACTTTTTAACAGCAAATTTGGCTACTTTATAACTATTTGCCTCTCTCATGTGAAATTTCACATTTGCGACATTATTAAAATTTGTATTCACTGGTCCAGGACATAAAATACTAATTTGAACATTTGATTTTTCCTTTTTCAATTCTTCTCTTATAGACTCTGAAAGTCTTACCACATAAGCTTTTGTTGAATAATATGTTGCCATTAGTGGACCTGGCATAAAACCAGCTATTGAAGCAACATTTAAAATCTTACCACTATTTTTTGCTTTCATATCAATTAAATATAACTTAGTTAAAATATGATAAGCAACAATATTGGTTTTTATCATTGTTAATTCTTTATTCAAATCTGTATGTGTAAAATTTCCACAATCTCCGAAACCTGCATTATTAATTAAGATATCCACATCTTTTACACATTTGTGCAAATCTTTGCAATTTTGTTCTATTGCTAAGTCCATTGATATTACTTGAATTTCTATATTATTTTCTTTTTTTAGTTCTTCTTCTAATTCATTTAATTTTTGTTCATCTCTTGCTACTAATACTAGGTCATATCCTTTTTTAGCTAATACTCTTGCCATATCTCTTCCTATTCCAGAAGATGCTCCCGTTATTAATACTTTCATATACTTTCCTCCATTTTTTATACTATCTTTAAAATTTCACTAATAGTTTTTATCCTATAATCCGGCTCAATAAGAACTGTCTCTTTCTTCTTCCATTTATTATCTATTTTTTGCTCATACCAAACAGTTTTTACATCTAGTATCTTTACTCCTAATAAATCTTCTAATAATTCATCACTAACAAAAACAATATTATTATATTCTTCTTTTGGAATATCTTCAAAAGCTTTCATATATACTTTTAAATTAGGTTTTCTATCTTTTACCTCCTCAGAAATAACTATTTTTTTGAAATATTTTTTTATTCCCTCACGTTCTAAAATATATTCTACATTCCTAATTGAATTATTACTTATAATTCCCAAATAATATCCTTGCTGATATAATTTAATAATTGTATCTTTTGTTTCTTTATCTAAAATATGGGATTCCAATAATAACATATCAATTTTTTCTAAGTCTTCTTCTGATATATCTAAAATTAATGACAAATCTTTGTATATTTCTTTTTCTGTAACTTTTCCTAGTGAATTTAAAATTTGATAATTTTTCCATTTTTTAAATATATCATCCCATTTCAAATCATATTTAACTAATATCGAATTGATTTCACTATCAACATTTTCAAATTTATTAATCAAAGTATAACCCCAATCAAAGAAAATATATTTATATTTCATAATTATTTTCTCCTTTTCACAATATTATAATAAAACAGAGCTTTTATCTAACCAATTTTAACCCTAACAATATAAATTAATACTGTTCCAACTGCCTTTATTGTATCAAAAATATTATTCTTAAACAATAAATTTTATAAAATATTCTAAAACTACTGAATAATGTTTTTTATGATAGAAAAATATATAATGGCAAAACAGTCAAAGTCAATGATATCATCAAAAGAAAAAAATTAAGATAAATCATTTAAAACATTATTAGAAAAAAACTATAAAATGTACATACACTACATCTTATAGTCTTTTTTATTATATTCAACAATTTATTTTTTACTAAATTTATTTAAAACAATCCCTACTTTATGCACAATTTCAGTAGATTTTCTATTAGCAATATCCTTACCAAAAGCCTTACCACTAACAGTAAGAGCAGATACCAAAGCACTCAAAACAAACTGAATATCAAATGGTAAATGTAACTGCGTAGAAATCTTTATAGAAATCAATGCACTAATTGAACCACTTAATACCCCACAAATATCACCAATAACATCTGCGCATATATTTGCAACCTTAGGTGCATTTTTTATTAATTTTATTGAATCTTTTGAACCCTTTACTTTTTTTGTTGCTTTTGCGTGAAATTCTTCTTCATTTGCAACTGTAACAGCTACACCTATAATATCAAAAAATATTCCTAAAAAAACTACTAACACCAGTATTAAAAATGCCGGTAATAAGCCTAAATTTGACACCCCATTTGTTGATACATAAGCAAATATCATTGATAATATAAATGTCATTATAAATGATTGTATAACCCATTTCATATTCGAGTGTTCCTTTTTACTTTCTTGATTTTTTTTCATTAATTAATTTTCCCTCTTTTCATATTTTTATTAATTTTATCTATTATGTGTAAAAATTAAGACAAGCTCTGGGGCTTGCCAATAATTTCTAATTTAAAATATAGATGGTAAAAACCTAAGTAAATTTTACGGTTTAGGTCTGGTTGAATTTCTCTACTTCCCGCTTAACATTACTGTTAGAACCGTTTCCGTTTAAGGGAACCAGCTAAATAAATTTAGCCACCAGATCGCCACTTAAATCCGTACCTTAATCCCCAGATTTTCAAGCTTTTGATAAAGCAAACATTCTAGAAGTTTTCCTTGACATACTTTTACAAACTTACTAGTCTTTTTTGCAAGTACAATTTCATAATCTAGAATAAAAATTATTTGGCCAAATAATTGATATTCCCGTCAAATTAATCCCAATATACTCACTCGAGACAGGCTACGCTATGTATTTTGTGTCTTGGCACTCAACATAGGTTTAACTTAAATTTTTCTATTTAAGCCTCCGCGAAATTAGGGAATCACATATATGCCATTATATATTACCCTAACCTCTTTACTCCCTGGTTACACACAAAACTGGCATTTCGCGCACAAACAAGAAACTTCAACGATGTGCCCTTTAGTGGATTTTTAGCCCCACCCTCGTAAGTTTAAGTACGACTAGAATAATGCACCATCAATTAATATTATAACTTATTTTTAAGAATATTCCAATTTCTTTTAAAACTTTTCTTTAACTACTAATCGATTTGTTGATTATGTTTTTAATATTTATGTAGTATTTTCTTTTATTTTCTCTTATTTTCTCATTATTTTGTAATTATTTTCTTTTTTTCTTGTTATTATCTACTTTTAATATATTCTATGATTTCTTTTACACAATCATCTAAATTAATATTTTGAAATCTTTTCTCAATACCACTTTCTTCAATTTTTTCTTCTGAAAAATCTTGACTATCAGCTAAAAATCTTCTACATAGTTCTTCATATTTTGGATTTTCTTGTTCTTTTTCTCTTTTTAGCGCTCTTTCTAATCTAATTCCATCATCAACTTCTATATATATTGGAATTACATTTATTTTTTTATCATTTTCAAAATACATTCTTACAGCATTATATGATTCCAAAGTGCCTTCCATTAATAAGTCATTATCAGATTCAAATTGCTTATCCATTATTGTTGCATATGTCCAAGGTCCATAAACTGTATTATAGGTTCTGTATTCCATTACTTTTGAGTCTATTTCATTTATATATTTTTCCATTTCTTCTTGTTTCAAATAATAATAATCTATTCCATTTTTTTCACCAGTTCTAATCGGTCTAGTTGTATACATTACATATGTTTTTAGATTCATTTTCTTTTTTAAAATTTGATATATTGTATCTTTTCCTACTGAACTTTTTCCAATTATATAAATTATTTTCATCTTATTTGTCCTCTTCTTCGTTTTTCTTTTCGTTTTTTTCTTCTTCTACATCTAACATTTTATTTATTGATTTCATAATATCATCCATATTATCATCAAAATCATCTTTTACTAAATTAAACATTTTTGAAAAGCTCCCTTCATATATTTCAAAATTATTATACTATTTAATATCTTCTATTTCAATAAATTTATAGATTTTTATCAATATTTGTAGTAAAATGTATTTATACTATATACCTTAAACAAAAATTGAATATATAATAATTTTAATTTCGAAGGAGGAACATAATGAAGAAGTTTGAAAAATATGCAACAAATCCAGAAAATCCAATTTGGGAAAAAGCTATCAAAAGAGAAACCCCACTATATTCAAGAAATAATGACATAAGAAATGATTTTCAAAGAGATTATACTAGAATAATACATAGTAATGCTTATAGACGTTTAAAACATAAAACACAAGTATTTTTTTCACCAGAAAATGACCACATATGTACAAGAATCGAACACGTAACACACGTTGAATCTATAAGCTATACAATTGCAAAATATTTAAGTCTAAACACTGAACTAACAAAAGCAATATCTGTCGCACATGACATCGGTCATAGTCCATTTGGTCATCAAGGAGAACAAATATTATCCGAAATATCAAAAAGAGATTTAAACTGTTCATTCTGGCACGAAAAAAATGGTCTTGAATTAGTTGATAATATTGAGCTTTTAGAAGATAACAATAAATATATGCAAAATCTAGATTTAACATATGCTGTAAGAGATGGAATTATTTCACACTGTGGTGAAATAGATGAAAATTGCATAAGACCAAGAGAAGATTATATTGATTTAAAAAATTATACTTTTCCAAATCAGTATGCTCCATTTACTTGGGAAGGTTGTGTTGTCAAAATTTCAGACAAAATCTCTTATATTTGTCGTGACATAGAAGATGCTATCACTCTTGGAATCTTAGATGAACATGTAGATGATCTTTTCGCGTTATTAAATATAACTTCTAAAAATGAGCCAATAAATAATACTATCATAATTAATGATTTGATTCGTGACTTGTGTGAAAATTCATCACCAGAAAATGGTTTGTGTTTCTCTAATGAAGCCCTAAATCTAATGAACAAAATCAAAGAATTTAACTATAAGCATATATATCTTTCTAAAAAACTTGAACCTTCAAGAAGATATTTTAGTATTGTTATTAATGAAATTTATGATTTGTTAAAATCTACCTATGATAATGTAAACACATTAAATAATTTACAGGTTTTAAGCAAAACTTATCCAAAATTAGGAAATGGCTTCATTAATTTTATTTATAATTATTATGATTTTGGAAACAGGGAAAATTTAAAATTAAAAAATAAAATTTTATTTTCTATTGATAACAAAAGGGATTTTTATAAGGCTATTATTTACTACATTTCTGGTATGACTGATAATTTTGCTATTGAAATTTATAATGAAATTATCCATTTTTAAATATTATAAATTTTCTTATTTTAAAAAACCATATAATTTAAAACCATAATATAAAGGAGGTAAAATATGGACAAAATAGCAATTATTTCTGATATTCATGGAAATATTACTGCACTAAACGCTGTATTAGAAGATATAAAAAATAGAAAAATAAATAAAATTTTTTGTTTAGGAGATTGTATTACAAAATGCACTCATCCAGATTTAGTAATAGATAAAGTAAGACAAGTATGTGATGTAATCTTACTCGGAAATTGCGATTACGCAATCTGTAAACCAAGCTCAAAAGGTAAAAATTTTTGGACAAGAAATCGTATTGGAGAAGAACGTACCGAATTTATGTCTTCTCTTCCAATCTCATATGAATTTTATATGAGTGGACACTTAATAAGACTTTTTCATGCATCTCCATATGGTCTTGATGAAATATACAACCCAATGTTTTCAAATAAAGATACTAAATACCATCATCTTGAAATCAAAAATCCAGAAAGACTTTTTGAGAATACTCCTTTTATTGGCAAAACGGAAATAGACCCAAAACCGGATATCATAG
This sequence comes from Clostridium sp. CAG:389, assembly GCA_000438255.1. Classification (GTDB taxonomy): domain Bacteria; phylum Bacillota; class Clostridia; order TANB77; family CAG-508; genus CAG-269. Next base: position 4,117 of record FR901861.1, on the reverse strand, counting down.
GTTATGGGCATATTCACACACCTTACTGTGTAAGATTTAAAAATAAAACTCTTTTTAATGCCGGAAGTGTAGGAATTCCAGTAGAAATGCATAATACCAATATTGACGATATAAATAATAAATTTTCAACACTTGCATCATATATTATACTAGAAGGGTATTTGGGAGATACAAAATTAGATTCCATATCATTTAATTTAGTTAGAATACCTTACAATATAAAAAAAAAAATTGAAGATTTAGAAAATTCTGATATTCCTAATAAAGATATAATTATCAAAACCTTGAAATCCGCAATTTCCAATAATATATAAAGGAGCTTAACTATGGAAAACAAATTAAAATTAGCAAAAGATATATTAAAAAAATATAATCAAGAACATTTATTATATTTTTATGATGAACTTACACAAGATGAAAAAGAGAAATTACTTAATCAAATATTAACTATTGACTTTGAAAAAATATTAACACTTTATAAAAAGTCTTTAAATTTTCATTACGACACTAATATAAAAATTTCACCAATACCTCATATAGAAAAGGATAGACTATCTGCTTATGAAATAAATTATTATTCAAAAATAGGTGAAGCCATTATAAGAAGTAATGAATTTGCAGTTGTTACTATGGCTGGCGGTCAAGGTACAAGACTTGGATATAAAGGTCCTAAAGGTACATATATGTTGAATTTAAAACCTATTAAAAAATCCTTATTTCAAATAATGGCTGAAAACATAATAGAAAATAATAAAAAATATAATATCATTTTACCTTGGTATATAATGACAAGTGAAGAAAATGATTCTGCAACAAAATATTTTTTTGAAATAAATAATTATTTTAATTATCCAAAAGAAAAAATAAAATTTTTTAAGCAAAATAAGCTTCCCCTAATTAATTTAGAAGGTAAACTTATATTACAAGAACCTTATTTAATAAAAGAAGCTTCAAATGGAAATGGGAATGTTTTTAAGTCTATGCAAAAAAATGGGATTATAGATGATTTAGAAAAACAACGTATAAATTGGATTTCCTTTGGTGGAATTGACAATGTTTTACTAAAAAACATTGACCCTCTATTTTTAGGTTTAACAATTTCAAATAATATGTCAATAGGATCAAAATCAATTTTCAAAAAAGAACCCTTAGAAAAAACTGCTGTTTATTGTTTAAAAGATGGTAAACCTGCTATCTTAGATTATGACTGTATAACATTAGAGCTATCTGAAAGTAAAATATCAAATTCAAATACATACCTATTCAGAGAAGCCAATATGCTATCACATATAATGAGTCTTGATGCTATTAAAAAATCAGCAAATATAGATTTAGTATATCATAGAGCTTTCAAAAAAAATTCCTTTGTAAATGAAGAAGGGGTTAAACAGGTTCCAGACAAACCAAACACATTTAAATTTGAAAACTTTATCTTCGATGCTTTTTCATATTTTGATGGCATGCTACTTCTTCGTGTAAATGAAAATGAAGAATTTGCACCTATTAAAAATTTTACAGGTATTTATAATCCTGATACAGCAATTGAAAAATATAACAAACAACACTTAATTCTCAATAATTATTAAAATTCAAAAAATCAATGAACGGGATCTTAATCCCGTTTTTTATTGTTTTACATATAATAATTGCAATTTTACAATTTATAAATAAAAAAAACGAGATTAAAATACATTTACCAATACTGGAAAATTCATACCTTAATCTCTCATTTTATCTATTATTATTTTTTCTTTCTTCAAATTTTATATATTAAATCCACTATATATTTAATTAAAACTATTTTTCTTTTGGCTCATCCAAGAAATATTTTTTTCCATCAACTATTCTAGTAACCATCATTGAAGCAACATCATCTCCAATTACATTTAGAACAGTTGCAGGCATATCAATTATTGTTGCAATAATTGTCAAAATTGGCAATGCTGCAACTGGATACCCCAACATAGTTATAATAAGCATTTCTGATATAGTTCCACCACCTATTGGAACTGCTGTTATTAATAAATTTGCAAGTAATGCGACACCTAAAACAGTGAAAACATCTCCTGCTGTTGCCAAGCTTGTTCCAAAAAGTCCAACTAAAAACATTATTTTAAATACAGAACCTATTATAGATCCATCTTTATGAAAGCTAGTTCCTAATGGAATTGTTGTTTCTGCAATATCTTCTGGAACTCCCATTTTTTTTGTTGATTCTATATTTATTGGAATACATGCTGCACTTGAACATGTTCCCATTGCAGTAATTGTTGCAGGAATAACATTTTTCCAAAATGCTTTTACTCCATTTTTTCCACCAGCTATAAAGGCATATAGACTATACATTACAAAATAGTATAAAACAGCAACTACTAAATATACTAAAAATGTTTTTAAATATCCAACCGCTATTGAAGTACCAAAACTTCCTATAAATGCCGCCATATAACATCCTAATCCTATTGGTGCATAATACATTATAATTTTTACTATATTTTCCATAATATTATTTGCTGATTCTAATATTTGTCTAACTGGTTCTCCTTTTTCGCCTGACATATTTATTGCAATTCCTACTATTATTGAAAATACCAAAAGTGCAATTATATTATCTTTTGAAAGTAATTTTGAAAAGTCATTAACTGTAAGTAATTTTACAGTTCTATCTGCAATTGTCATTTCTTCTTCTGATGTATCATCAGATGATGTATCTTCTGTTTCCTGTAACGTTGCTCTTATTTGTTCTCCATCTTCTGTATTTATGAGTTTTACAAAATATGTACTTGCAAATCCTACTAATACAGCTATAATAGATGTTATAACAAATACTAAAATTATAGAACCAATTATTTTTCCTAATCTCTTAGGTTGCTTCATTTTTGATATTGCTGTTGTAATGTTCAAAAAAATTAGTGGAACAATTATAACTAATAATAGATTTAAAAATAAGTCTCCCAATGGACTTAATATAGTTGCTTTTTCTTTAAAGATTACTCCAACGATGCTTCCAACAATTATCGCAACTAAAAGTATAATTGTTGATTTGTAATTTGATAAAAATTTTTTCATAATACTACCTTTCTGTCCGCCTGCATTTTTCCTCTTCACTTTTCTATTACGGACCTGTTTGTTTAAGGCAACTCGAAATATAATTATATTTCAAGGATTTTTTCTATTATATAATAAAAATATTCCAAATATCAAGTATTTAGAATACTTTTCTTAATTTTTCTTAAATTTTTAAAGAAATCCTTCAACAATTCTTCACACTCATCCTGTAAAATTCCTTTTTCATACTCAACTTTATGATTAAAAGTATAATCATCTAACAAATTTAATACTGAACCAACCGCTCCTGTCTTTTCATCACTCGCTCCTATATAAACTTTTTTTATTCTAGAATTTATTAGAGCACCTGCACACATAGAGCATGGCTCTAATGTCACATACATTTCACAATCTAATAATCTCCATGAATTTAGCTTTTTACTTGCTTTTTGAATTGCTAAAATTTCAGCATGTCTTGTTGTATCAAATTTTGTTTCTTTTAAATTATGCGCTCTTGCTATAATTTTTCCATCTTTTACTATTACTGCTCCTACGGGTACTTCTAGTTTATCATAGGCTTTTTTAGCTTCTTTTAAAGCTTCTTTCATAAATTTTTCTTCCATTTTCTTAAATTCCCTTTAAAATATTAATTCTATATAAAAATTATAAAATTAAATTTTCCGAAAATCAAGATTTTATATGAAATTTATTTTATTCTGTGAATTGCGACATATTTTTTTAAAAATTGCATTTGTAAGTCATCTTCAATATTCTGTTCTTCTATTGTTCTAGAATTTTTAATAGATATTAGTAACATCCATAAGAATAAAAAAGTTATGATTATAAAAAATATTGAAATAAATAAAAACATGGGCACCTCCATTTCTACAAGATATAATATTCATTGAAATAAAAAATATTCCTAATTATGAAAAAACTATTTATATTATAACATCAGATTATAGATATGTCCCGAAAAATTTGTCGAAAAATAATAAAATATCAAAAAAATTGTTATAGTTCAGTAAGATGCTTTTTGGGGTTTTGTTGCCTATATGTTTTTGAAAAT
>FR901860.1 GCA_000438255.1 Clostridium sp. CAG:389 | reverse complement strand
TTAGAGGCACGGTAGATTTCAAAAGCACTATATATCAAAACTATTATCCAGTAACAAAAATATTACAAGTTTAATAAAAGTTTCTTTTATAGTAAATTATAACAAACATATAGACAATTTTTTATATTTATAGTAAAATACAAAAAGCTTAATATACTTAATATTGAAAGGAGAAAATCAATGTCAAGCTTACCACTTATAGTAAAATATATAATAGTAGCATTAATAAGTATGCTACCAATAGTAGAATTAAGAGGAGCAATTCCAGTAGCAGAAGGACTAGGATTAAACATTTTCTTATATTACCCAATAGCAATACTATTTAATATGTTACCAGTACCACTTATTTATTTATTTGCAAGAAAAATACTTGAATGGGGAAAAGATAAAAAAATAATAGGAAAACTTTTCACATGGTGTTTAGAAAAAGGTGAAAAAGGTGGAGAAAAATTAAAAGCAGCAGCTGGAAACAAAGGAATATTTTTTGCATTATTAATTTTTGTTGGTATTCCTCTTCCTGGAACAGGTGCATGGACAGGTACATTAGCTGCTAGTTTTCTAAATCTTGATTTTAAAACAAGTATAACAGCAGTAGCATTAGGAGTTATTTTAGCAGGTATAATAATGTCCTTAGGTAGCAAATTCGTTGCAGTTTTAGGCTGGCCAGGACTAATCGCAATTATTGCTATTATAATAGTTGCAGTAATTATTTCTGTTTTCATTAATAAAAAGAAAAAATAATAAAAATACCATATAAGCTCAAAAATCAGTTTTATATAACTATTAGAACTTATATGGTATTTTACATTTTATTCAATTTCACTTTTTTTTGCCATTTTTTCTTGTTCATCCCTAAACTTATTTTTATTATCAATCCAATCAGTCAAAACTGTTTTAATAACAACCGCAATAGGCACACCTAAAAACATACCTAATATTCCAAAATAAGCACCACCAACAGTAACAGAGAAAATAACAAGTAAAGGACTGACCTCCAAAGAAACGCCTATTATTTTTGGGTTTATAATATTAGCATCTATTTGTTGTAAAATAATAACAACAATCGCCATAGCCAAAGCCTTTCCCAAACCACCTGTTATAAATGTAATCAAAATTCCAATTGCAACAGCAACAATAGCACCAATATATGGAATCATATTAAATAATCCTATTGTAAATCCTATTAAAGGTGCATATTTTACTTTAATAATTAACATAGCAACAGTTGTTAAAATCCCCACAATTACTGCATCTAACAATTGACTTGATATAAATGTAAAGAAAACTTCATTTGCTTTTGTAAAATATTTATTTACAGCTTCATATGTATTTTTCTTGAACAAAGCTCTTGCAAATCTTCTTAAAAATTTCATAATTGTTGTTCTCTGTAATAAGATATATACTGAAACAATTATTGAAACAAATACATCAAAAATCCCTGAAAATACATCTATAATATTTTTTACATATTCTATTATTTTTTCATTATTTATGCTTAAAAGTTGTTTCATATCTATATTTGATAATTCTGCCATTTTATCTTTTATAATATCACTTTTTAATACTGAATCTTCTGGTAATTCCCTATATTTATTAACTAATGTTTCATAATATCCAGGTATATTTCCAACTAATTCAACTACACTTTCCTTTAAAATAGGAAAAATACAATTTATTATAACAATTATTATTAAAACAAAAATTATATATGTTGCAATTACAGACAATCCCCTTGCCTTTTTATTTATAAATTTAAATTTTGATTTTAATAATATACTTTCTATTTTTTTACATGGCATAAACAAAATATATGAAATTAACAATCCTACTAGAAATGGTTTCATTATTCTAAAAAATGATCCAAACCATTCTTGTATATTTGAGAAATTATCCAACATTTTATATACAATAACTACAATTAATGCTATTAATAGCCATGATATTCTTTTTTTCCACCCTTGCTTTATTTCTTCCATTTCTTTCCTCCATTCATTCAATTTTTAAGAATTAATAGCCCCGTCTCAAACTCTTATTTTTCCGAGATCATAGACTTGGTCACATATATCTAAAATTTATATTTCTAGTCCAACTGGGCAATGGTCGCTTCCCATTATTTCTGGATATATTGTAGCTTCTTTTATTTTACTTTCTATTGATTTTGATACTATAAAATAGTCTATTCTCCACCCTACGTTTTTTTCTCTTGCATGTCCCATATAAGACCACCAGCTATATGCATTTTCTTTATCTGGATATAAGTATCTAAATGTGTCTGTAAATCCAGCATCTAATAATTCCGTCATTTTTTGACGTTCTTCATCTGTAAATCCAGCATTTTTTCTATTTGTTTTTGGATTTTTTAAGTCAATTTCCTCATGTGCTACATTTAGGTCTCCGCACATTATTACTGGCTTTGTTTCATTTAGTTTTAACAAATATTTTCGTATTTCATCTTCCCATATTTGTCTATAATCTAGTCTTTCTAATTCTCTTTTTGAATTTGGTGTATATATATCTACCATATAGAATTCTTCAAATTCTAACGTTATTACTCTACCTTCTTTATCATGTTCTTCTATTCCTATTCCATATGTTACATTTAAAGGCTTTTGTTTTGTAAATATTGCAGTTCCGGAATATCCTTTTTTCTCTGCGCTATTCCAATAACTTGTATATCCTTCAAATTCTAATTCTACTTGTTCTGGTTGGCATTTTGTTTCTTGTACGCAAAATATGTCAGCATCCATCTTTTTAAAAGTTTCTGCAAATCCTTTTGTTAAACATGCTCTTATTCCATTAACATTCCATGAAATTAGCTTCATTTTTTCTTCCTTTCCACCATTTTTCTATTTGGTTTATTAATTTTCTTTTAATTTCAATCAACGTTTTTTATACATTTCCATTGTACTACATTTACTAAAAAATAGCAAATAAAAGAACCCCATTTCTAGGATTCTTTATATAAATCATATGTTTTTTATAAATTTAATTTTAGAAATATACGTTTCCACCTATATAAGTACCTGCATGTGTTCCAGCAGTTCTAAAAGACAAATAATTATGATTTCTTTTACCATTTAATGCATCTGTAACTGCTTGAACTACATATGATGGGTAATTTCCGTTTAATTTTTTCTTCCAATAACTATCAATTGAATAGCAAAATTGTCCTGGTGCTTTATATTGGCTTAATGGGTCTGAACCATTTTTGCTCCATCTAGCACTTTCTGCTCTATTACATGCTGTTGTAATTACTGCTAAGGCTCCTGTATAACTAGAACCTGATTCTTGTGCTGTAATTGCGCATAATAAATCCATATCACTTGATGAATATGTCCATTTTCCACCACTTGTTGTTTGAACAGTACTTGCTGTTTCTCTTGATGTTGTACCAGATCTTGATGTTACAACTTTATTTACTTGTACTATCTTGTTTACTGGTTCTTTAATTACCTTTTCAGATAATTGTATTTTTTCAATTTCTACTTCATTTTGATATTTAATTTTATAAGTTACTTCTTTTAATCCATTTTTTCCTTGTTGTAATACTCTATTTGTTGTATTTGTAGTTGTTCCTGTTGTATTTTTTGTTACTGTCTCATAAGGTATTTCAACTTGTTCTGTAACTATTTTTTCTGTAATTGGTGCATAATTATTTAATAATTCATCTAATGTTGTTTGTACACCTTCTTCTGAAACTTTTGCTATTTGAACTTCGTTGTATGATTTATCTACTATTTTGATAACAGTTCCTGCTGCTACTTCTTCATTAGCTTCTGGTATTGTTTTTTGATTTTCATCTAATACAATATTGTTTTCATTTAATATTTCATCAACAGTTGTTTTTGATGTTAACACTGTTAATTCATATCCATTTTGTAGTACAATTTTAATATCTTTCAAATTTGTATTTACTGCCATTACTCCTATTCCAGAAATTAATATTAATATTATACTAACACATATGATTTTCATTATAGAAATTGAAGCTTTTTCTTCTTTTTTCATAAATTTTTAATACCTCCTTTTGGCATCGATTTTAATTATACTACTTTTTATGTTTTTTGTCAAATTTGTACAAGCTTAGAGTTGCAATTGGTTCATTATAATATATGCTACACACCTTGGAAATAGTACCATTTTTTTCAAAAATTTTTATATAATATTTAAAATATCTTGTTAAAAATCTTAATTTATGTTATTATCAAGTTGTAACTTGTATATAATAAAAAAGGAGGAAAAAAATATGGGATGGATTATATTAGCAATAGTAGTAATACTTGTAATCGCAGTAATATCAATGTACAATGATCTAGTATCTAGAAGAGTAAAAGTTGATAATGCATGGAGTCAAATTGATGTCCAATTACAAAGAAGATTCGATTTAATTCCAAATTTTGTTGAAACTGTAAAAGGATATGCTGCACATGAATCAGAAACATTTGAAAAAATAACAGAATTAAGAACATCATGGGCAAATGCTCAAACAGTTACCGAAAAAGCCGAATTAGACAATCAATTATCAGGTGCATTAAAAACAATAATGGCTGTTTCTGAAAATTACCCAGATTTAAAAGCAAATCAAAACTTTTCTGAATTATCTGAGGAATTAAGAAATACAGAAAATAAAATTTCTTTTTCTAGACAATTCTACAATGATAATGTAACAATGTATAATGAAAAATTACAACTTTTCCCATCTAACATCATTGCAAACATGTTCAACTTCAAACCTCGTGAATTATTTGCTGTCGAAAACAATGAAGCTAGAAAAAATGTAAAAGTTGATTTTGGGAAAAATGCATAAGTAATTTAAAGGGGTTGTCTTAAAGACACCCCTTTTATCAATATAGAAAGGAGATTTTTATGTTTAGAGCCAGTAAAAAAAATAAATTTGAATCAGGAATAATAATTTCAATATTTATAATTGTTGTAACTCTTATAATATACTACATTTGTAACGCATTAAATTTTGGTGAATTTTCGATAATAATTGCATTAATATTTTCTATTGCAAGTGCTTGGGGTTCTTATTATTATAGTGATAAAATAGTTTTAGCATCATGTCACGCACGTCCAGCAACACGAGAGGAAGCTTTAAAACTTGTTAATATTTTAGATGCTTTGATGGTAACAGCTGGTCTACCAAAAAAGCCAGACCTATATGTTGTAGAAGATGCTCAACCAAATGCATTTGCTACTGGTAGAAATCCAGAACATGCTATAATTTGTGTTACAACAGGTTTACTACAAAAACTTGATTATTATGAATTAGAAGGTGTTATTGCACATGAAATGAGTCATATTAAAAATTACGATATACTTTTAAGTGCAGTTGTTTCCGTATTTGTAGGTCTTATCGTTATGTTATCAGATATGTTTTCAAGAATCATTTTCTGGGGTGGTTCAAAAGATAGAGATAGTGATAGTAAAGCAAATGGTATTTTAATGTTATTAGGTCTTATATGTTTAATACTATCTCCGATATTTGGTACTTTAATGCAACTTGCTCTTTCAAGAAGAAGAGAATTTTTAGCAGATAGTACTGCTGTTGAATTTACACGTAATCCAGATGGTTTAATCTCTGCATTACAAAAACTTGAAAACGACCCTAATGAATTAAAAAGTGCAAACTCTGCGACTGCAAATATGTATATTATAAATCCTTTTAAAAAGAATGGTGAAAAAGGTAAAAAGAAAACTTCTAGCTTGTGGTCTACTCATCCAAGCACAGAAGATAGAATTGAAGCATTAAGAAATATCAAATAGAAAAATGTCCTTTTAAAAGGACATTTTTAAAATTCTCTTTGTATTTTCAAAAGTAATTTTTTCCACATTTTCTAACGTCAAGCCTTTTACATCAGCAATTTTTTGTGCAACGAATTTAACATTAGAAGGAGTATTTCGAGTTCCTCTAACAGTCTCTGGTGCTAAGTATGGGCTATCTGTTTCTATTAATATTCTATCATTTGGAACTAAATTAATCATTTCAACAGCATTTTTAGAGTTTTTAAATGTAATAGGTCCTGCAAAAGATATATAGAATCCTAGTTTTAGTCCTTCTTTTATTAATTCTCTATTTTGTGGACAGCAATGAAAAATCCCTGTATTTTCAACTTTATTTTCTTTTAAAATTTGCAATGTATCCATTACTGCTTCTCTTGTATGTATAACAATTGGTAAATTAAGCTTATTTGCTATTTTTATTTGTTCAATAAAAGCAAGTTTTTGTAATTCTTTATTTTCTGTATTCCAATAATAATCAAGTCCTATTTCACCTATTGCAAGAACTTTGCTATTATTTTTAGCAATATTCTCAATTTCAGCTAATTGTTTCCACAATTCATCTTCATCTTGTGGAATATCATTAGGTGAAACACCCGCAGTTGTGTATATAAAATCATATTTTTTTGCTATCTCTATTGCTTTTTTTGAACTTTCTACACTATACCCTGCTGTGATAAAATTTGTTACCCCTGATTTTACTATTTCGTCAATAGTTTTTTCTCTGTCTTCATCGAATTTTTCATCATTTAAATGACTATGACTATCAAATAATCCCATTTTGCTTTTCCTTTCCGAATTTTATTACACTTAATATATAAGGAACTTCCGAAAATGTTGATATATACATATTTGTAGTCAAAGACCTAATGGTAGACCACAGATATGTTTTTGACAAAATTATGTATATATCAACACTTCTAATTTTTATTTTATATAATTTAATTATAATCATTAAATAAAATCATCACATTAGCAGTTGCATATAACTTGCAATGTGAAATACTTATATCTATACTCTCAATATCCTTAGTATTAACATTATATAAATTTAGATATGGTCTTCCTTGTTCATCATCAATTATCTCAAAATCTTTCCAACAAACAGAATATTTATTATCTAATATTTTAGAAATTGCCTTAAATGCTGCTTCTTTTGCTGCAAATCTTCCGGCATAATGCTGATATTTCTGTCCTTTTCTAGATTCACAGTATTCTATTTCTTTATCTGTAAATACTCTTTTTATGAACTTTTCTCCAAGCTCTTCTATACTTTCTTTAACTCTATCTATTTCAATAATATCGGTCCCACAAGTTATTTTCATAAAATTCATTCCTTCTATATTTCTAATTGTTCCAATTCAACAAAAACATAATATTTTACTTTATAATTTCTATATAATTTAATACATTAAAAATAAGTGAAATAACCAAAATAACGGCAACAGCTAACATTATTCTTGAATTTTTTTCTATATTTGATTCCTTATATAAAACATCATATTTTATTTTTATTTCACTATATAATCTATCAAGTTCAAAATTTTTTCCTAAAATATAATTTATTTTAGAGCCAACTTCATTTTCTGTAACGTCTAAAATCCAAATATTTCTAGTAAACTCTATAAACTTTTTTCTAGCATTTTTCAAATTAGAAGCCTTTTTAAATTCAACCTCTAATTTTTTTAAATATATTTTCTTATATAAGTTCAAAATATACGTATAGAAGTACTCATTTTCAAACTTATCCGGTAAATCCGTAAAATTATTTATATCACTACTTGATGTAAATAAAACAACCCCTTGTTTTGAAAATCCGAATCTAGCATATTTCCATTCCGAAAATTGTGTTGCTGAATTTTTATCTAGGTCAACAGAATTATCTGCTGGTAAAAAGTTTGCATATTTGTTGAAATTATATTCTATGTCTTCAAAATTTTTATTTACATTCCATGCTTCTCTATCAATACATACATATGAATATGTTAAAAATATTTGTGTATCTATATCAAGTTTCATTGTCTCAATTTCTGAACCTGTAATACTTTTAATAAATTCTGTCAATTTATTTACATCATCAAAAGTACTTGTTTGTAGATATATTTTATCATAATTATTTAATTTGTTTTCTTGTTTAATCTCTCTAAATTTATAATTAAAATTTAACAAATCTGAAAAGCTATTGCTTTCTTCAATATTTGTTTTCATTGTAAAGAAACATATTCCTGTATTAAAACATATCACTTCTATTTTTCTTACCTTAAAGAATATTCCTTTTTCTTCTGCTTTTCCTTGTATATCTTCTTTTAACTCGTATTCAAAAATAGTACAAGGATATTTACTTAATATTGCTGATTTTGTATCATCAGGTAATTCTTCTAGTTTTTCTAGTTTAGCCCCAGAATGTGAAAAACTAGAAAAAAGATATTCACGTGTCTTTGGTGAAAAATAATTATATAAATCTATATCCTTATTTTTCTGAAATACTTTCATCTTAAATCTTTTGTCTTTAATTAGACTTAATAAATATTTTTGATATTTATTTTCCTCTACAACAAAAGGGTGTATAAAATATGTATATTGATAATTTGTCTTTAGTTCCATTTTTTACTTCAATCCTTCTTTCTTAAAATATTAAAATTATTATTACTTTTCAAGTTGGTTATAATAATTCATATTAATATCCATGCCAAAATGCCATCTTCCTATAAAATCTATTAATAGATAATCATCTAAATTATATATTGGTTCTTGAATTACATTTCCTTTTCCGTCTATACTTCCCCATTTTCCGTCTTTTTTTATTGCAGAAAATCCATAATCGTTTTGTTCCATTGCATCATCATAAATATAATCAACAATAACTTTTCCATTTTTGTCAACATATCCATATTTACCATCTTTTTTACTTAAAAATAATGTTCTATTTGTAAAAATATCTGATTCTTGTTTTTCCTCAAATTTAAAATTATAATATTTATTTACATTATCAACTCTTAGCTTCAAATATCCCTTAGTTTCATTTATTTCTAATAAAATTCCTGATGCTTTTACATCTAAATTGCTATTTAAAATTTTAGAATTAAAATTACTATCTTCTGCAACATACAAATCTGCTTTTTCATTAAAAGATATTGAATTATATTCGAATGGCAATTTTTCTTCTTTATTAATATTTATTATTCCGTATTTTCCATCTTTACTAGCTATAAATGTTCCAACCTTTGTTTCTTCTAAACTGTCATATTGTGATTCTATTACAACTTCTCCTGATGTATTCATTACGCCAAATTTATTTGATTTTACAAATATTACTGCATTTTCTTGGTTAGCTAATATTTGTTTAATTGAATCAAATCCAGTTGTTAAGACATCGTTTCCAGATTTATTTACTACTTTTTGTTTTCCATTTAAATTTACAACATACATGTCATTTCCGTAAACTTTTTCAATTGAATCATATTTTGCTTCTAAAATTTGTGCATTTGAATAGTCTACAATTCCATATTTTCCATCAGCATTTTTTATAATAAACCCTGATTTGTTGTCTTTTCCTAATACATCTATATCAGCATATTGAGCTTGTATAACTGTTTTTCCATCACCATCTACAATTCCGTATTTATCATCTTTCTTTACTTTGAATGAATTTTCTATTCCTCTAATTACTGTAATTTCATCATATTCTATTGGAATTACTTCATTTCCTGTTAAATCTATTAAGCCAAATTTATCGTTTTTTTGTACTTTTAATACATTTTTTTCATACCATACATTTCCATTTTTATCTATGTTTTGCATAGGTTCTATTTTATCATATTGCGTAAATATTTCTTGATTTTTATCATTTAATGCTTTTGTTTTATAACTTCCTGTGTTATAGTCTACATCATATGTACAAATAAATACTCCTATCTTAGAGTTTGGTACTATTATCATTTCTTTATATGATGGGTCTATTACATTGTTTCCTGTTGAGTCTATTACTCCCCATTTGTTGTCTTTATATGATGCATAGTAATTTTTTGTTGTAATTTTTCCTGATGTTGTGTCTTTGCTTAATAGTCCTTTTATTATAAATATAAACATGATTATTACTACTATTGCAATTGCTACTGCAAATACTTTTTTCATGTTTAGTTTTGGTTCTGAATCATATCTTTTACCTCTGCTCATTTTTGCCTCCCTGTTTTTTCTATTTTTACTTCATAAAATATATCATATAATTGGTCTATTTTCAAGCATTTATGGTAAAAGAACTGGCATTATTTAGTGCTAAAAAACACATTTTTAGATTTTGTTATTTCTCCAAAAATTTACAAACTACAACGCTCATATCGTCCTTAGCAGTACCATAACCATTATCAACAGCCTCATTTATAACCAAATCAGCAATTTTTTTAGTATTATTAGTCTCAATATCTTCAAGCAAATACTTAATCCACAATTCCTTATTTTTATACTCAACATTAGAATCCAAAATACCATCAGAGCACATAAGCATAATTTCACCAGAAGAAATATCCTTATCAAAAGACTGCAATTTTGCCTCATTAATAATACCTGCTGGAAGAGAATTAGCCTTGATAACTTGCACACTATTTCTAGTTTTAAAATATGTTGGACAAGCCCCACTTTTAATCAATTCAATATTTCCTTTATATAAGTCAATAATTGCAATATCTAATGTCGCAAAAATCTCTTCATTTTGATTTATTAAACTCGAATTAATAAGCTCTAATGAAGTCTTTTTATCAAAACCTGAAAGTAATAAATTTTCCAACATTTTTAATGCCTTATTACTACTTTGTCTAGCATCTTCTCCTGACCCCATACCATCACTTAAAGCTACTAAATATTTACCATCTTTTAATTTTACACTTAAAAAACTATCTCCTGATATATCACTATTGCTTTTTGTTATTTCTGAGTTTCCTATTGCCATAACAAATTTATCATCAGACAAGAAATTAAGCCTTGTTCCAATACTTGCCTCTTGATTTAAAACTATCTTTTCCTTCAAAACATCTGTAAGTATTTTTTCAATATAATCAATATCTGTGATATTTGATTTTTCCATATATATTTCAACTAAAAATCTATCTTCTTTTTGTATAGAAATTTCTTGAATCTCTATGTCTTTTTGTCTTAGCAATTCAACAACTTGCTTTTTCTGATTAGTAAATTGTTCTTCATTTTTTATATTTTTTTCAATATTTTCAGCTATACTTGAAATTGCTTTTGATACACCTTGTAATTGTGTCTCTATATTTTTCTTGTTTTCCTCAAATTTCTTTTGCCATACAAAACTTGATTTACTAATTTTATATGACATATTAATAACTCTTATCATTTGCGCTATATTTTCTTCCAAATACTCACTTATTTTTTTGTCATCAAATCCTATTATAAAACTATTACATTTAGCAAATATTTCAAGTAAAGCTTCTCTTGTTATTTTTTGCTTGTCCACTAATACTTTAAAAATTTCATCAACAATAGGCCCATCAGTTTTTGAAATATCATCATATAACATGTTATCTTCATAACCACTTAAATTATCTAATAATTCTGAAACAAATATATCTTTATTAGATAAAATTGGCTCTTGCTGAATTTGAGTTTCTTGTGTTTTATATGTCTTTGCCATTTCTTGAATAGTATCAGAAACATTATTTAATCTTTCAGCAGTTTCTTTACTTTTATTCAAAGCTCTATCTGGAAACACTGGCAAAAATTTAGAATTTCCCATAAATTCTTTGATATTTATTTGTACTGATTTTGGTAAAGCTAACAATCCAATTGATGCAATTAAAATTTCTTTAAAATGAATCAATTCAACTGTATAACCATTAGAAACATATGCTAAAACTATGTTTCCTAAGCAAAATCCTATTATTACACCCAATTTACCAAATTTATTTAATATACCTGCTATCATTCCAGAAATCGCATATGCTGCAACCATAATAGGTTCTGATGATGTTATAACACCAAGAGTCACCCCTATTGTAACACCTGCTGTTGTTCCTACTAATACTCCATTTTTCCAGCCTAAAATTAGGACAATTAATATACTTAAAATATTTCTAATTGAAAATCCAAAAACACTTAAATCTCCAAATGCTCCAACTGATATTGCAAGCATTAAACTTGCTCCTAAAATTTCTTCAATTGAAAATGCTTTTGTTTCTTCAAAATCTCTGAATACAATTACAGAGTTTACAAATATTTTATAAAATACTATTGATATTATTGAAAAACATATTATTGATAGAATATCATATAATGTGAATCCTGCCATTCCTACTTTTGCTAATTGTATTATGAGTGTTGATATAAATATGTTTTTTGCTAAATTTACTTTCTCATTTCTTTCATCATCATTATATTTTGGTTTTATTATGTACATAGTAACAATTAAAACTAGTGCTGTTAGTATATATGTTAATGTACCACTTATTCCAAATTTTATTGCATTACCAATAATTGCAAATGCCACTATCCCTAATAATGGTATTGAGTTTGAAATACATGCTCCTAACATACTTATACTAAATGGTGAAAAATCTCCTGTTATTCCTACCATTGATATCATTAATGATATTACATATATTGGTATATTTTTTATTGAAAATACATTTGAAAATATTTCTGTTTTTTTGTTTTCCTTTTTCTCTTCTCTATAATTTTGATTGTCTATTGTGCTTTCGTTTATATTTTGAAACATCCTTACCACCTCTTAAACTTTTATAGCATCATTTTACTACTTGTCCTTAGTATTTTTTGTCTTTTTTAGAAAGTGATTCAAAAAAAGTTTTTTACATTTTGTGATATATAATTTATTTTTTCTTTATTATTTATCTATTTATGCTTTCTATTCTATTATAATTTAGCGAAATTTGCAATATTTTTTCAATTTTAGTTAAAAAAGAAGTTACTGGATAATAGTTTTGATACATTG
>FR901859.1 GCA_000438255.1 Clostridium sp. CAG:389 | reverse complement strand
ACAATGTCCTAAAACTATTATCTAGTAATAAATTACCTTGGAAATTTACAAAAAAGGGTATTCAATTTAAAAAATATATGATAGAATACGTTTGAATAAAAAATTAAGGAGAGTGAATAAAGTGTCAGAAGCAAAATACAAAAGAGTACTTTTAAAATTAAGTGGAGAAGCATTAGCAGGAGAACAAAAAACAGGAGTTAATGTAGAAGTAGTCGGAAAAATATGTGATAAAATAAAAGAAATAACAGAAATGGGAGTAGAAGTAGGAATAGTAGTAGGAGGAGGAAACTTCTGGAGAGGAAGAAATGGACACCAAATGGAAAGAGCAACAGCAGACTACATGGGAATGCTAGCAACAGCAATGAATGGATTAGCATTACAAGATGCATTAGAAGCAAGAGGAGTACATTCAAGAGTACAAACAGCAATTGAAATGAGAGAAATAGCAGAACCATTTATTATTAGAAAAGCAGAAAAACATTTAGGAAGAGGAAGAGTAGTAATATTCTCATGTGGAACAGGTCATCCATATTTCACAACAGACACAGCAGCAGTATTAAGAGCAACAGAAATTAATGCAGATATCATATTACTAGGAAAAGCAATAGATGCAGTATACTCAGCAGACCCTAAATTAGACCCAACAGCAGAAAAATTTGATAAAATATCATATTTAGAAGTATTAGAAAAAGATTTAAAAGTTATGGACTCAACAGCAACTGCACTATGTAGAGATAATAATATACCATTACTAGTATTCGGAATAGCAGATCCAGAAAACATAGTAAGAGCAGTTAAAGGAGAACATATAGGAACACTAGTAAAATAGTAAAAAAATTAAAATAGCTCATGATTTGGCAGACAAAACTTTGGATGACGATGAGTGGATAACCCAAGATTTGGCAGGCAAAATTTTGAAAAAATTTTGAATGACGATGAGCGAAGCGAAAGGAAGAAAAAATTATGGATTATACAAATATTAAAGAAAAAATGGAAAAATGTATAAATGTATACAGTGAAAAATTATCAGAAGTTAGAGCAGGAAGAGCAAACCCTGCAATACTAAATAAAATAAGAATTGACTATTATGGAACAGCAACACCAATAAGCCAAGTAGCAGGAATATCAGTTCCAGAAGCAAGACTAATAGTAATACAACCATGGGACATGAGTGTATTAAAAGAAATAGAAAAAGCAATATTAGCATCAGACATTGGAATAAATCCAAACAATGATGGAAAAGTAATAAGACTTGCATTCCCAGAATTAACAGAAGAAAGAAGAAAAGACCTAGTAAAAGACATTAAAAAAATGGCAGAAGAAGCAAAAGTTGCTGTAAGATCTGTAAGAAGAGATGGAATTGAAACAGCAAAAGCAGAACAAAAAGAAGGAAATATGACAGAAGATGAATTAAAACAAGCAGAAAATGATATCCAAAAATTAACAGACAATAGTATAGAAGAAATTGATAAAATATTAGCAAACAAAGAAAAAGAAGTAATGTCTGTTTAAACAGGAAGGATAAGGAAAATGGAATTTAAACAAAATCTAAAAAAGTATCAATATATAGTAAATGAAGAACTAGAAAAATATTTGAGAAAAGATGAATGCCCAGAAAAAATATTAAATAATTCAATGGAATATAGTTTAATGGCTGGTGGAAAAAGATTAAGACCAATATTAGTACTTGCAACATATGAATTATTTAGAGATGATTTTGAAGAAGCAATGCCATTTGCAGTTGCAATAGAAATGATACATAATTTTTCATTAATACATGATGATTTACCAGAAGTAGATAATGATGATTTTAGACATGGAAAACCAACAAATCATAAACAATATAATCATCCAACAGCATTACTTGCAGGAGATGGATTATTAAATCAGGCTTATATGGTATTAAGTGAAGAAATATTGTATTCAGAAGAAAATCAATATAAAGAGAATTTTCATAGTAAAGTAAGAGCATTTAATGAATTCACAAAAGCAGTTGATAGAATGATTGCAGGTGAATATTTAGATACAGAATTAGAAGGAAAACAAATTTCAAAAGAGATGTTGGAATATATACATATAAATAAAACAGGTGCATTGTTGAAACTATGTGTAAGAATGGGTGCAATTTTAGCAGGTGCATCAGAAAAAGACATAGAAAAACTAACGATATATGCAGAGAATATTGGGTTAGCATTTCAAATAAAAGATGATATTTTATCAGAAGAAGGTGACCCAGAAGTAACAGGTAAACCAGTAGGAAATGATAAAGAAATGGGTAAATGCACATATGTATCATATTATGGACTAGATGGAGCAAAAAAAGAATTAGATAAAATAACAGAAAATGCTATTCAACAATTAAATGATTATGGAGAAAAATCAGAATTTTTAAAACAACTTGCATCATATATTAAAAATAGAAATAAATAAAATATCTTAGGCAGACAAAATATAATTTAAATCTGTTAAATTTTTTACAAATTGTAGGGGGAACAAAATGGAAGAAGAAAATTTGCCAAAACATATAGCAATTATAATGGATGGAAACAGAAGATGGGCTAAAAGTAAGAATATGCCAGTAAGTTTTGGACATAAAGAAGGAGCAAAAACACTAGAAAAAATAGTTAGATATGCGAATAAAATAGGAATAAAATATATAACAGTATATGCATTTTCAACAGAGAATTGGAAAAGAACAACAGAAGAAGTAATAGCATTAATGAACTTATTCCAAAGTTATTTAGATGATTATAGTAAAAGAGCAGACTCAGAAAATATTAAAGTAAAAATAATTGGAAATAGACAAGGATTATCAGAAAAAATGCAAAAAAGCATAGAAAAATGTATGGAGAGAACAAAAGATAATACAGGAATAACATTTAATATAGCATTAAACTATGGTGGAAGAGATGAGATAACAAATGCTGTAAAGCATATTGCTGAAAAAATTCAAAATAAAGAAATAAATATTGAAGATATAACAGAGCAAATGATATCAGATAATTTATATACAGCAGAACAACCAGATCCAGATTTGCTAATAAGAACAAGTGGAGAATTACGTTTAAGTAACTTTTTACCATGGCAATTAGCATATACAGAGTTTTTATTTGTAGATAAAAATTGGCCAGATTTTAATGAAAAAGACCTAGATGACGCAATTGAAGTATATAAAAGTAGAAACAGAAAATTTGGAGCAAAATAAATGCGCGAAGCTAAAAGAAGATATTTTGATGAATGAGCGGAGCGAGAGAAAGGACAAAAAATATGGATTTTAAAAGAATAACATCAGGATTTATAGTAGGGCTAGTTTTAATAGTAATATTATTAATACCATATAATATAATAACAGGACTATTATTTACACTTATAGCAATAGTAGGAATGCACGAATACTTAGGAGCAATATCAAAAGTATGCAAACCAGTAAAATGGGTAGCATATTTAAGCTGTGCAGTAGTATCAATTCCAAGTTTTATATCAAATCAAGAATTACCTAAAATTCTAATGTATTCAATACCATTTGTATTATTAATATTGTTTTCACAAGTAATCGCAACAGATATGAAAACAACATTTAAAGATATGGCCTACACACTTTTAGGAATATGTTATATTCCAACATTTTTGATGTTCTTAACAATGATAGACAAAATGCAAAATGGAAAAATACTATTAGGATACATATTCATAGCATCATGGGGAACAGATATATTCGCATATTGTATAGGAAAAAGATTTGGAAAACACAAATTTAGCAAAGTAAGTCCTAAAAAATCAATAGAGGGATGTATAGCAGGAACAATAGGAGCAACAATATTAGCCTTAATATACACAATAATATTAAACAAAGGATTTTCATTTGAATACTCATATATTATAGTTGGAATATTAGGAATTGTACTAAGTTTAATAGGACAATTAGGAGACTTTTCAGCATCATGTATAAAAAGGTATGTTGATATAAAAGATTACAGTAATTTATTACCAGGACATGGTGGAATGCTAGATAGAATAGATAGTGTATTATTTATAGCACCATTTGCATATATGTTATTCACAATGATTTAATAAAAAATGAATAGATTTTAAGGAGGAGTAAATTTGACAATTATAATATCAGCCTTAAAAATAATATTTTTACTTGGATTTCTTATATTAATACATGAAGCAGGACACTTAACAGTAGCCAAAATATGTAAAGTAAAAGTAAATGAATTTGCAATAGGATTTGGACCAACGATATGGAAAAAACAAGGAAAAGAAACTAAATACGCACTTAGATTGATACCATTACGGTGGATTTTGCAGTATGGAAGGTGAAGAAGAAAGGTCAGAAAATGAAGGATCTTTTTCAAAAGCAAGTATCCCCAAAAGAATAGCAATAGTTATAGCAGGAGCAACAGTAAATATCATATTTGGATTACTAGTATATTTTATTTTGATGTCAACAGGAGCAACATATGTAACAAATGAAATAAGTACAGTACTAGATGGATATGCTGCACAAGAAACAGGATTACAACAAAATGATAAAATAGTTGAATTAAATGGCAAAAAAATAAAAAATAAATATGATTTAAATAGTGCAATGAATATAGCAACAGGCACAAACAATTCAGAAAATAAAAACAAATCAACGCAAAATTATAATGGAGAAGAAATTACTCTAAAAATAGAAAGAAATAATTCAATACAAGAAGTAAAAATAAAACCAACAGAAATAAAAAGTAAAAATACAGGAATTTACTTGGATGAAAACTGCAAAATAATATCAATAGAAAAAGGAAGCAGTGCTGAAAAATATGGATTAAAAACAAATGATAAAATTATAAAAGTAAACAACCAAGAAATAAATGGAGATTACAACAAAATAGTTGAATTAATCCAAGAAAAAGGTGTTAATACATTACTTATAACAGTAGAAAGAAAAGGACAGGAAATTTCAGTTGAATTAACACCAGATTATATTTCATCATATTATTTGGGAGTAAATCTAAAACAAGCTGAGGATAATTTACTAAACCATTTGATATATGGTGGAATAGAAACAAAACAATTTATGTTTTCAATTTTGGATAATATAAAAATGATATTTACAGGAGGAGTAAGTGTAGACCAAATGATGGGACCTGTTGGAATATCAGAAGTAGTTGCAAAAACAAATGGAATTAAAGAATTTGTATATATGTTAGCATTAATTTCTTTATCTTTGGGAGTAACGAACTTGTTACCAATACCAGCATTAGATGGTGGAAAAATATTGCTACTAATAATAGAAGCAATCAGAAGAAAACCATTAAATGAAAGAACAGAAATAAACATACAATTAATAGGATTTTCAATTTTAATAGCATTATCACTATATATAACTTATAATGATATTTTAAGAATATTTTAAATAAAAAAGCGAGACATTGTAAATTTGTTTCAAAAGGAGAAAAAAGATGGACGATAAAAAAGGAAATATAATATTAGGAATAATACTTGCAATATTAATGGTAATTGCGATAGTAATTGTTATTATTAATCCAAATAAGGTAGAAACTGTTAATTATGATGCAGAAAAAAATACTCAACAAGAAAATAATATAGTAACACCAACAGTAAAACAAACAACAAGTACAGAAGAATTAAAAAAAGAAGAAAAACAAAATAGTATGCAAGTTGGTGGAAAATTCTGCAAAATAGGAAATACAGCAGTATTTTATGAAGAAAAAGATAAAAGTGTATATATGTATAATTTAGAAAATAATACAACAAGTAAAATTGCTACACTTGCAACAGGTGCAGAAAAAATTTATTTTGATGGTGAAAATATATATGCAATTCCTTCATATCAAAGTGGAAAAGGCATATATAAAATAGATTTAACTGGAAATACACAAAAAATATATAATGATTCATCTTTACAATTATGGCTTACAGATAACAAAATATATTTTGTGAGACAAATAGGATATGATACAATAAATCAAAATCCACAAGGTACATTATGCTCAATTGACAAAGATGGTACAAATATAAAAAATATAGCTGAAAGCGTAAAGAATTATTTCTTTATACAAAATGATAAAATTTATTATACAACACAAACTAGAAAAATGTATCAAATAAACACTGATGGAACAGAACAATTAGAATTAGTGCAAGGAAGAAAATTTGTGCAAGCTGTAAATGACAAATATTTAATTTATATTGATTATGCAGACCAAGAATCAGAACACATGATTAATCTAGAAACAAAAGAAGATGTTGTAATCGGATATTATGGAATTGTAGACACATATGTTGGAAAAACATATGTAAATGCTAGAAAAAGACTAGATGATGGTTCAATAGAACAACAATTTACTTTATTTGAAATTGATGAAAATGGTAAAATAAATGAAATTGGCAAAGTTGATGAAACAGGTACAAGTTTAAAATATATTGTTGATGGAAAAATATATACATATACTCAAAGTGAGGGTACATATGTATTTAATGTAGATGATAAACAAAAACAAAGTAAAGAAGACTATAATGGTTATGATTATTTTGTTGGTGGATATGGATATAAAATTGATGATTCTAATTTAGATGAAATTAAAGTAGATAAAATAGAATTATAAAAGGGAAAAATCAAGATTTAAAATTAATCTTGATTTTTTTAGTATGTTCGCTTTAACAAAAAAACAAAATGTGATAAAATACAACAAAATAAAAAATGTTCATTTTGGAACAGATATCCAAAAAAGAAACGTCCCCAAAAGGACATAAGCGAAACGGAGTGAATCGAAAGGATGTCAGAGAATAAAGCAAAAAAAGTAAAAGATATATTTAGTGACTATGAAACAAAAGCCAACATAAAAGAAGCACATGTAACAGCACTAAATGTAATAAAAAAGACAAATACACTAGGAATCGTGTTAGAAATAGATGAATACATAGAAGTAAAAGACATATGGTATTTGGAAAAATTCTTAATAGAAAGATTCCAATTTTCAAATATAGATATGACAATCCATTATCAAAAAGATACACAATTAAAATCTATAAAAGAAGAATGGAAAAATATTATATGTTATATGGCTCATAAATATCCATTAATGAAACCAATGTTATTAATGAAGAGTGATGTTGAGATAAATGACAATATAATTAATGTAAAAATGCATATTAGGGGAGCTGACTTTTTAAGAGCTAAAAAGACTGACAAAGAGCTTGAAAATGTAATAAAAAAATTATATGGAAAAGAATATAAGATAGAAATAGAAGAGATTTTACCACAAGAAGCGGAAATACAACATGAGAAAAAACTAAAAGAGATGGAAGAAAATGCAATTAAACAAACAGTTGCATATATTCCAGAAAATGAAGAAAATGGCGAATATGCACAACATGTACAAAATTCAGGAAATAGTATAAATCATGCATCACACAATCAAGATAATACACAAAATGGAGTACCAGAGTATAATGACCCAGACTATATGCCACCACAAGATGGAGACTACATACCAATTGATGAAATGGGTGGAATTTCAAGTGAAGATATAGAACTAGATAACGCCGTTATAGAAGAACAAAAATACATAATGGGAAAACCATCAAAAGCAAAAGAAAAGCTAATCAAAATAAAAGATATAACAGCAAATGATGGTAGAGCAACATTAGAAGGAAGAGTATTGAATATTGAATGTAGAGAGACAAAATCAGGAAAAGGAATGCTTATAATTGATTTATATGATGGAACAGGAACGATGACATGTAAATCATTTGCAAAAGACATAAAAGAAGGAAATGATATAAAAGCACAAATAGAACAAGCAAAAGGAATAAAAGTTATAGGAAAAGCAGGACTAGACACATATGCAGGAGATGTAACAGTAATAGCAAATACAATAATTGAAATAGAGAATAATATACCAGATTTGCCAGCAGAAGAGGAAGAAGAAGAGACACCATTAATTTTAGGAAAAACAATGAATATAACAGCACCACTTGCAAAAGTTTCAGAACTAAGTCCAGAAGATGGAGTAGTTTCACTTGATGGTGAAATTATCTTTATGGAAGATAGAGAACTAAAATCAGGAAAAACACTATTAAGTTTTGATTTATATGATGGAACAAGTACACTGACATGTAAAGCATTTTTAGAAAAAGATAAAGCTAAAAAAATAATAAAAAGAATGGGAAGCGTAAAAGGTGTAAAAATCGAAGGAAATGCACAAATGGATACTTTCTCAGGGGAACTTACAGTAATGGCAAATACCATTATAGAAAGTACAGGTGTTAAAAAAGAAGTAAGACAAGACAACGCAGAAGTAAAAAGAGTAGAGTTACATATGCATACAAAAATGAGCCAAATGGATGCAGTAACATCAGCAACAGACCTAATTAAAAGAGCAATGAAATGGGGAATGAAATCAATAGCAATAACAGACCATGGAGTTGCACAAGCATTCCCAGAAGCATATCACTTAGTAGGTGATGACAACCCTGACATCAAAGTAATATATGGTGTAGAAGCATATTTAGCACCAGATAATACAAAATCAATTTATAATGGAAAAGGACAAGATATAGATGCAACATATTGTGTACTAGACTTAGAGACAACAGGATTTTCAGCGACAAATGATAGAATTACAGAAATAGGAATAATGAAAGTAAAAAATAAAGAAGTAATAGATGAATTCAGTTGTTTTGTAAATCCAGAAAGACACATACCAGAAAGAGTTACAGAAGTTACAAATATATCAGATGATATGGTAAAAGATGCAGAAACAATTGAAAAAGTATTTCCTAAAATGCTAGAATTTCTAGGAGACCAAGACGAAACAGTAATAGTAGCACATAATGCAAATTTTGATGTTGGTTTCTTAAAACAAAATGCAAAAAGACTAGGGTATGACTTTGATTATTCATACTTAGATACATTAAGTTTGGCAAAAGATTTATTCCCAGATTACAAGAAATATAAATTAGGAAAAATTGCTGAAAATCTAGGAATAAAAGTAGAAGTAGCACATAGAGCATTAGATGATGTTGATACAACAGTTAAAGTGTTTAATGTAATGATAGATATGTTAAAAGAAAAAGGTGCAAAAAAACTAGAAGACATAGACAATGTAGCAGCAGACCCAGTAGCAAAAGCAGAAGAGTACAAAAAATTAAAAACATATCATGCAATCATATTAGCAAAAAATTATGTAGGATTAAGAAATTTATATAGATTAATTTCATTATCACATGTAAATTATTTTTACAGAAAACCTAGAATACTAAAAAGTTTGTACAAAAAATATTCAGAAGGTTTAATACTTGGAAGTGCATGTGAAGCAGGTGAATTGTATCAGGCGATAGAACAAGGACGTCCGGATGAAGAAATTGAAGCAATTGCGAATGATTATGACTATTTAGAGATTCAACCAACAGGAAATAACCAATTCTTAATTAGAAATGGAACTGTAAGAGATGTTGAAGATTTAAGAGATATCAACAGAAAAATCGTTGCACTAGGTGAAAAACTAAATAAACTAGTTGTAGCAACTTGTGATGTTCACTTTATGGACCCACAAGATGAGATTTATAGAAGAATACTAGAAGCAGGTCAAAAATATGAAGATGCAGATAATCAAGCACCATTATATTTAAGAACAACAGAAGAAATGCTTGAAGAATTCAGCTATTTAGGAGAAGAAAAAGCATATGAGGTAGTTGTAACAAACACAAATAAAATATCAGATATGTGTGAACAAATAAGCCCAATATCACCAGAAAAATGTCCACCACACATTCCAGGATGTGAAGAAGATATAAAAAACATAGCATACAAAAAGGCACATGAATTATATGGGGACCCATTACCAAAAATAGTGCAAGATAGACTTGACAAAGAGTTAGACTCAATTATAAGTAATGGATATTCAGTTATGTACATAATCGCACAAAAGCTGGTATGGAAATCAAATGAAGATGGATATATAGTTGGTTCCAGAGGATCAGTTGGTTCATCATTAGCGGCGTTCATGACAGGTATAACAGAAGTAAATTCATTGCAACCACACTACCGTTGTCCAAATTGTAAATATTCAGAGTTTGAAGATTATGGAGTAGGAAATGGATTTGACTTACCAGATAAAGATTGTCCAAAATGCGGACATAAACTGGCGAAAGATGGAATGGATATACCATTTGAGACATTCTTAGGATTCAATGGAGACAAAGAGCCAGATATCGACTTAAACTTCTCAGGAGAATATCAAGCAAAAGCACACAAATATACAGAAGTAATATTTGGAAAAGGAACAACATTTAAAGCCGGAACAGTTGGTACAGTAGCAGAAAAAACAGCATATGGATATGTTAAAGGATATTATGAAGACAGAGGAATTCCTATGAATAAAGCAGAAATCCAAAGATTATCAGTAGGCTGTACAGGAATAAAAAGAACCACAGGGCAGCACCCAGGTGGAATTATAGTTGTACCAAAAGGAAGAGAAATATATGAATTTACACCAGTACAACATCCAGCAGATGATCCAAACTCAGACATAATAACAACACACTTTGATTATCACTCAATAGATGGAAACTTATTAAAACTAGATATACTAGGACACGATGATCCGACGGTAATACGTATGTTACAAGACTTGACAGGAATTGCACCAACAGATATACCGCTAGATGATAAAGAAACAATGTCAATTTTTAACTCAACAGAAGCATTAGGAGTAACACCAGAACAAATACATTCACAAGTAGGAACATATGGAATACCTGAATATGGAACGAAGTTTGCCAGAGGCATGCTTGTAGACACAAAACCAACAACATTTGATGAACTAATACGTTTATCAGGACTATCACATGGTACAGACGTATGGTTAGGAAACGCACAAACATTAATTGAACAAGGAGTAGTAACACTTCAAGAAGCAATCTGTTGTCGTGACGATATAATGATATACTTAATAAAAAAAGGATTGCCACCAGACAAATCATTCAAAATAATGGAAGCAGTGCGTAAAGGAAAAGTAGCAAAAGGCAAAGAACCAAAATGGAAAGACGAATATATCCCATTAATGAAAGAACATGATGTACCAGACTGGTATATAAAATCATGTGAAAAAATAAAATACATGTTCCCGAAAGCACATGCGGCAGCATATGTTACAAACGCATTTAGAATAGCATGGTTCAAAGTACACATACCATTAGCATATTATGCTGCATATTACTCAATAAGAGCAAAAGCATTTGATGCAAGTTGTATGATATTTGGAAAAGAAAAAGTAAAAAATAAAATGAAAGAAATAGAAATGAAGAACCAAAAGAAAGAAGCAACAAAAGCCGAATTGGATATGTATGATGACTTAGAAATAGTACTAGAAATGTATGAAAGAGGATTTGAATTTTTACCAGTAGACTTATATGAATCAGAAGCAACAAAATTTAAAGTACAAGATAACAAATTAAGACCACCTTTAAACAGTATACCGGGATTTGGTTCAGTAGCTGCACAAGGTATTGTAGAAGCTAGAAAAGACGGTAAATTCATGTCAATAGATGATTTAAAAATAAGAGCTAAAATAGGAGCATCAGGTGCGGACTTATTAAAGGAATTTGGATGCTTAGAAGGAATGAGTCAAAGTAATCAATTAAGTTTATTTGGCTAATGTATAATTTTGTGACGTTTCTTTTTGGGACAAAATGAATGAAAGGATAAATAAATGTATTTTGATAATTTAAAAGAACCAATAAAGGAATATTTTGATATATTATCACCAGAAAAGCCAGACTTTTTAGAAGAATATATAAATACACCAGAAATGCAAAAGCAAGCAGGAATAAGTGTATCTTGTGGTACATATTATTCAAAATTATTCCCAGAAATTGCACTATGGAACTCAAATTTAGACCATAGTGTAGCTGTTGCGCTGATTATATGGAATTTTACAAAAGATAAAAAACAAACACTTTCAGGATTATTCCACGATATTGCAACACCAGCATTTAAGCATTGTATAGACTTTATGAACGGTGATTATGAAAAACAAGAATCAACAGAAGAATTAACAACAGAAATTATAAGAAATTCAACAGAAATAATGAATTTGTTAGAAAGAGATGGAATAAAAATTGAAGAAATAAACGACTATCATAAATATCCAATTGCAGATAATGACACACCTATGTTATCAAGTGACAGGCTTGAATATACACTTTCAAATGGACTTGGAGTAAGAAAAAAATTATGGGATTTAGATGAAATAAAAGAAATATATGAAAATATAGAAATCCAAAAGAATGAAGATGGAATAGAAGAACTAGGTTTTAAAGATAAAGAAATTGCTGAAAAATTTGTTAAAAATATGAGTATTTTATCAAAATCTTATATAGATAATAGGACAAAAATATCAATGCAATTGTTAGCAGATATTATTAAAAAAATGCATGAACAAAATTTAATTACTAAAAATGATTTATATAATTTATCTGAAAAAGAAATAATAAAAAAAATAGAAGATTGCCAATATTGTGATATTGCACAAAAATTTGATGAATGGAGAAATACAGAAAAAGTATATGAAAGTGATATATATGTCGAAAATAGATATTGTAAAAGTATAAAGGCAAAGAGAAGATATATAAATCCATTAGTAAGAGAAAAAGGGGACTTTATAAGAATAAGCAAAATTTCAGAAAGAGCAAAAAAGGATATTGAGAGTTGTATGAAATTTGAAGCTGCTAAATATGCTTATTTTGATTTTGAGTTCTAAATGCGAGGGGAGAAAAGATGCAAGATTTACAAAATATATTAACAACCAGAAATATAATAATATATTTTATAATAATAAATATAATAGGATTTTTAGCAATGTATATAGATAAACAAAAAGCTAGAAAAGGAAAGTGGAGAATACCAGAAAAAACATTATTTATAATAACTGCATTAGGTGGAGGAATAGGAACAATTGCAGGAATGTACACATTTAGACATAAAACACAAAAAGTGGCATTTGTAATAGGATTTCCAGTAATAACAATTTTAGAAATAATATGTATTATATATTTTTTAATAGTGAAATAATTAAATAATAGTAATAAAACTAAAAGAAAAATTATACAATTATAAACTGAAAATTTTATGTATATTTAAAGAAAATAAAAACTATGAAATTAGCTTAATAGAGCTGTTTTATAGTTTTTTTATTTTTGACTAAAAATAAAATACGAGTACACATAAAATTACTATTTAAAATGTAAATAACTGGAAATAAAAGTTATACACAATTTGATGTGCATAACTTTAAAAAATAAAGTACTATTTTTGAGTTATTCACAAAGTTATCCACAGTTTCCACATACCAAATAAAACAAAAAATATAAAAATAATGTAAACAATATAGGAGACATAATACAATAAAGATGACATAATTACAAAATTATACAAAAAATAGAAAAATATACAACAAAAATTACTATTTTTAATATAATAGTAGTAGATATTATTAATTGTAACATATGATATGTAAATTAGCAGAATAATGTGTTTTTGAAGGTGATAAAATGTTTAGAAGAATAAAATATATGATAGAAAAAAATTTTGAATTAAAGAGAGGTTTTGATAATCAAAAAGATATAAGAAAAGATGAGATAAGTCAATATATAAAGCAAGGAGCAGTTCTTGTTGATGCAAGAAGTCCACAGGAGTATAGAGAAGGGCATTTAGATGGTGCTATATCAATACCTGATTATCAAATTAGAAGGACTGTTACAAGATTGATTGAAAATAAAGAACAATTAATAGTTGTGTATTGTTCAACAGGACATAGAAGTCAAGAAGCACAGAGAATTCTAGAAAATATGGGATATAATAATGTTTATAATGTATATGAAGGAGTATTAATAGACGGATAATAGTTTCGAGATATTGTACTTTTAAAATTCACCGTGCCTCTAAGGGGATAGATTATTTATA